>JAUWKY010000081.1 GCA_030613915.1 Syntrophobacterales bacterium | reverse complement strand
CCGCTTGCCGCTACTTCACCCCTTAAAGGGCCACTGTTTTTGACCAGAAATACTACCATCCATCCAATGCCCGTATCTTTTTTCACGGCAATGATGCCCCGGAGCAACGGCTTCGCGTGGTGGATGATTACCTCAAAGAGTTTGAGCGCCAGGAAATTGACTCAGCCATACGTGTACAAAAACCGTTCAAACGACCGAAACGTATTATTCGGTCTTTCGGTGCCGGCTCAGATGATAGCGGCGAGCTGAAAGGGATGCTCACCATAAACTGGCTGCTCACCGAGACTGCCGATGCGGATACAAATCTGGCCCTCAGAATACTCAACTATATACTTCTCGGCATGCCCGCCTCACCTCTCCGTAAGGCGCTGATTGACTCAGGTTTCGGCGAGGATCTGGCCGGTGTTGGTCTCGAGGATGAACTGCGGCAGATGTATTTTTCAACTGGGCTTAAGGGCATTAACATAGACAATGGAGATCGTGTTGAGGACCTCATTTTCCAGACCCTGAACAGTCTGGCCAGAGAAGGGATTGACCCCCTCACAGTGGAGGCAGCACTCAATACAGTAGAATTCCGTCTGCGGGAAAACAACTCAAGAAATTATCCTCAGGGGCTGTTATTTATGTTGCGTGCACTTACTACCTGGCTTTACGACGCTGACCCCATGGCCTTGCTCACCTTTGAGGCTCCCCTTGCAAAGGTAAAATCCCAGCTGGCTGCAAATTCCTTGTTTTTTGAGGGCATGATCGAAAGGTTCTTTTTGAACAATCCACACCGCACCACTCTCATACTTCAGCCTGACCCCACACTTCTCGAGAAAGAAGAGGCTGAAGAACGAGAGCGCCTCGCCGCAGCCCGCTCGGCAATGAGCAAAGAGAAACTCCAAACCGTCATTGACCAGACCAACGAACTCAAGCGCATCCAGCAAGCCCCCGATCCGCCCGAGGCCTTGGCGACCATTCCTATTTTGAAGCTTAGCGACTTGGACAAAAGAAATAAGACCATTCCTCTAACCATCATCGAACAGAGGAACACGAAGATTCTTTTTCATGACCTGGCCACCAGCTCTATTGTTTACCTGGACGTGGGTTTCAACCTCCACGCAATGGAGCAACATTACCTGCCTTTTGTCCCTCTCTTTGGTCGGGCTCTTCTCGAGATGGGCACTGAGAAGGAAGATTTCGTCACACTCACGCAGCGTATTGGCCGCAAAACTGGAGGAATCCACCCTCAATCTTTCACCTCTGCTGTCGGTGGCGAAGAGCGGGGGGCGTCCTGGCTCTTTCTGCGCGGCAAGTCCATGCTGGTGCAGAGCCGTGACCTCATGGCCATTCTACGGGATGTGCTTCTCACGGTGCAGTTCGACAACCAGGAGCGCTTTCGGCAAATGGTCATGCAGGAGAAGGCCCGGCATGAACAGAGGTTGGTGCCCGAAGGACACCAGGTGGTCAACTTGAGGCTGCGGGCCCATTTTAACGAGGCTGACTGGGTTGCCGAACAGATGAAAGGCGTTAGTTACTTATTTTTCTTGCGAGACCTCATCCGCCAAGTCGATGAGGACTGGCCCGGTGTACTGGCCAGCCTGGAACATATGCGTCAAACTTTGCTGAGCCGGCATAACATAATCATCAACGTCACCTGCGACGAGCAGGATTGGTCGGCGTTCAATTCTCACCTTGATGGTTTTCTAAAACAACTGCCGGCAGATGATGTCCAGGAATTTAAGTGGTCACCTGACAAACCTGCCGGTTTCGAAGGAATGATCATCCCGGCACAGGTTAACTACGTGGGCAAAGGGGCGAATCTCTATCAACTGGGCTACCGTTTACACGGCTCAGCGCATGTAATCTCACGCTACCTGCGGACAGCTTGGTTGTGGGACCGTGTTCGCGTCCAGGGCGGAGCTTACGGTGCCTTCTGCCTATTCAATCATCTATCCGGCACCCTAACCTTTGTCTCTTACAGAGATCCCAATCTCATCAAGACAATAGAAACATTTGATGAAACAGCAAAATTCTTACGGTCCACTGACCTCACGGATGACGAACTTACCAAAAGTATCATCGGAACAATTGGAGAGATCGATAGACATCTTCTCCCTGACGCCAAGGGATATACTTCTTTGGTGCGCTATCTCACCAAAGAAACTGACGAGAAGCGCCAACTGTTACGCGAAAATGTGCTCAACACCTCGATCAAGGATTTCAGAGACTTTGCAGATGTTTTAGATGGGGTGAAACGGAGCGGGTTGGTGAAAGTGGTGGGCTCAGCCAGCGCTCTTGAGACCGTTGCTGCTGAGCGGGAAGGCTGGCTGGAGGTATTTAAGCTTTTATAAATGAAGTGTTGGATTTAAGAGGGAATCATAGGTGTCAGGTTTCAGGTGTAATTCAGTTACCAGGTGTCAGGTTTCAGGTGGCAGGAAAAAGAAGTAGAGCGCATCACCTGCACATCATCGGATCGCAAGCAAAGCTTGCTCCTACTTAAATCCGCAATCCGCAATCTCTGTGAGGTCCCCTCACAGAATATGCCCTGAGCCTTTTTTGATCAGGATATTGTAAGCCTTCAGACGGTCCGCGGGTGGGAGATTGCGGAGGTCATCGAGCACCAGGAGAATTCCCCCGTCCCGCAACAACTCCTCATTGTTGAGCATCTTGAGTGTGTAGTCCCGGATCATACCGTGATAAGGCTCTTTGAGGTCAGAGAATTGGATACCCGCCACATGGACATCTTCATCCTGGCCATGCTCTTCTTCATGAACACGAGAATACATTACTTCTCCAGCCAGCTCGATTGAATTGAGAGTGCCCGGCAAAAGGAACTCCATGGTTAAGCTATCTCCAGGGCTGAGTGGATCGGCTGACTTAATGAAAATTCCCTCCGTGCCAAGGTTGACGATCTTGGCCCTAATACTGGAGCCGTCAGTCAGGTCGCAACGTACATCCAGATTGACTGGTACCCGTAGACTCTTTCTCTGGCCTCTACCTTCTTCCATGATTTTTCTCTTAGTGTGGTTGTTCCCAATTCTGGCTACACGCTAGCATGCGCCCTCATACAACGACAGAGGAGATTTTCCTTTGCCTCAGTTAAAGTGCCCACCTATTTAGCCGGTTCTCACGATTTCTTGCTCCAGTCACCAATCTCTGCAGCCTCGTATTCCTCCTGCTTGAGGGCAAGGTCCAGCTCCAATAAGAGACCCGAATGTTTTTGAGTCTCACTTTCCCCTTGGAATTTAATGTGTTCCTCACGAGCTCCTCGCACATCCTCAAGGCCCTTCTTGAGTGCCAGGCCAACAGAAGCGCTCAGGTCGATCTTGCCGACTTCAAACCTTGGCGTGATACCATTCTCGGCGACCTCCTCGGCAAGATGGGCAAGCTGTTTCATCTTGGTCATGGCGAAATCCATGAGCTGCCAGCCAACAATGGCTTCTTGCTGGAACAGCCAGGAGGAACGAATGTGCTGCAACATTTCGGTGTACTTACTGGCCACCAACCCCTGGAGTCGTTCAATAAATTCCTCAGGCAGTTCATTTTCTTCGCCGGGTAGTCCCTCTGCTTGCTCAGGTGTCATCTTGTCCAGAATCCGCTGAAACTTCTTAGCATGGTATTCGGATTCCCAGGCCTCTCTTTGCAAAACTCTCTTGATGTGAGGATCATCCACCTTTGCCGCCTCACCATTGTAATGGGGTATCAGACCCAATTCATAGTTAACGTAGGACTTGAATATGGTCGCCCGGTTCGTGGGATCATAGGGCTGTGGGGTCGGAGTCATACGGGGCTCTCCCCCCAGTCTGCCGATTATCATGCCCAACCAGTGCAGGTGCCACATTTCTTCTCTGGCGCGCGACAGTAGACTCGCGCCTAGGGGCGTATCCTCTCCCTCCAGATAGCCGTGAACTAGATAGCGTATGATGGAGCCATGCTCAGCAGCGAGATCCTCATTCAGCATGGCTATCAATTCCTGCTTTTCCATAATTAACCTCCCGCAGTTACATAAAGCCAAGTGTCAGTCTTACTCGATAATAGTTTTTCCTTGCCAATTTCGTCAAGATCAATCACCCTGCCAAGAAAAAAAGGAGCATTAATATCCTACTAACCCAAAAAAAGAGCCAGTCCCGCATGGAGACTGGCTCTTGCAGATTCCGTCTCATCGCCACTTACCTGGCACCAAGAGAATTACCCGTCACTCAGATACTCACATCCATCTCAGCTCAAGGCTAATTTGTTTCGAAACCAGTTCTTGACCTCTTCGCTGATCCCGTAGGTACCTCTCCTGCCACCCCACGACTCCAGTTCCCTTTTCATCAGATCCGCGGGAATCTCCACTTCACCAACGATTTCTGTTTCCGCCATGCTCTGCCGCACAAGAAGGAGCTGCGCCGGGGTCTTCCAGGCATCAATGGTGAAGTAGCAACTCACATCGCTGTTAGACCGGACGAAGTCCCGACCATGGGCCCACGACGATCCCCACTCCAGATAGAGCGCCACCGCCTTTTCAGGAGTCATCTCCAGATTCAGGCAGTCCATGATTTCCTGGTTTTCCTTGATATCTTCTATGCTCAGCATCGGATCACTCCCTGTCTCAACTCTTGGCGGTGAAAATCCGCATGGCGCATAGCGAACAAAACTTCCTTTCGACGCTCTGCGCTCTGCTCTTTGCTCTTTGCGCTATGCGATTAGGTCCCCCTCCCGCCAAGGGAGAGGTAAGAAGCTTGCGGAAAAACACTAGTTAGTCTACCTTGAAAAAGGCACTCGCCTTGGCACTACATACCGGGCAGCTATCCGGGGCCTCATGTTCAACGGTCATACCGCACACACTGCAGACGTAGTAGTCCGCCTCTTCCAAACTGTCCAGGTTGTCCAAAGCATTCTGATAGAGCTTCGCATGGACCTGCTCCACTTCGTTGGCATAAACGAAGCTCCGCTCCGCCGTCTTGTTGCCCTCCTCTTTGGCGTCCTTGATCATCTCAGGATACATCTGCTTGAACTCGTGGGTCTCACCAGCTACTGCCACCTCAAGATTATCCGCAGTATTTCCAATTTCTCCCAGAGCGCGCAGGTGAGCGTGGGCATGAACGGTTTCAGCCGCCCCCGCAGCCCGAAAAAGTTTAGCAACCTGTGGATAACCCTCTTTATCCGCCTTCTCAGCGAAGGCGAGATATTTACGGTTGGCCTGGGACTCCCCTGCAAACGCATCCCTCAAATGTTGTTCTGACTTAGACATTAAGTTCCTCCTTTTAGATAGATGTTAGTTTATCGGCCAGTTTATCGGCCACAAAAGTTAGACCTTCAAGAGCCAGATAATCAAGGGCAGTCCCTGAGTTCCTGCCCAAATCCCACCAGGTCTCTCCGTCGCCACTATTCCTTCTTTTCGAAGGTCTTCTTGCCGTCACACTCAGGGCACTTCTGAGGCTTGCATCTTCCCTCTTTCTCATAACCGCAACTAGCACACTTAAAAGTAGCCATAGTTTCATCTCCTCCTAATTACTCTCCACTAGCCTTTCTTGCTATGAGCTTCCCGCTCAGCCTTGGCTAGCCTTTTTATCTTATAAGCCGAATCACGCAGAACAGCGTAAAGTATGCCGCACCCCACATCTTCGCGCCCAGCATCGCCCTCGTCTGCGAGTTCGAGCATGTTTTCAACCATATCAAACGTTTTCTTAATGGATTCACTTCAAGATCTCAAAATAATTCACTTTTTTATAAAAATATTAACAAAAAACATTAAGATCCTTCTTCAGCAACTGAACCTGGACCTGCAAGCGGTCTGAACATCTTTTTCCCGGCACCAAAGACCGGACACTTCCACTCTTCCGGTATATCATCGAACTGGATTCCTTTGGGGGCATGCTCCCTTAACTCTATATCTCTTTTTACTCATCTTGTCAGCCAGAAGATCTTCCAATCTCGAGTCCATCAGACGAATTCATTCCTCCCAGGAAATGATACGAATAGAAAGGGCCACCGCTGCTGAACTTTAGGCCCCGGTCCACTACTTATGAGAGTGGCCGAAATAGAGCGTTTCAAACTCCTTCAATAGTGACCTTAAAGTGCTAACGTTGTCAACAGAGGAATGGCCCCAACCTTTTTATCCACCCTTCCCTTCTCCACCTACTCTAATCATTCTCAGGTTGACTTTCATCTTATCTTTTTGCCTAATATTTAGAGCGCTGCAATTCGAGGCAAGCACAGACGAGGGAAATTGCGTGCCAGCTAATAATATTCTCGTTACCGGGCCACCTCGCTCGGGTAAATCAACTTTGATAGAAAAGGTGGTCCAGGGGATCAGCAGACCGGCAACCGGATTCTTTACCCAAGAACTCAGGGAGAAGGGCCGACGGGTGGGTTTTTCCATAACTACACTTGAAGGAAAGACCGGGGTGTTAGCCCATCAGAGCTTTAGGAGTACATTCAGGGTGGGGAAATACAGAGTGAATCTCGAGGATCTAGACCAGATTGCAGTACCTTCCATGCTTCCTTCTACGCCCGATCAGATCGTGGTGGTTGATGAGATTGGAAAAATGGAATGTTTCTCTCGACTCTTCAAAGAGACTCTCCTCAAGGTACTCTCTTCAGCTAACCTGGTCATTGGTTCAGTTGCCATAAAGGGTGACCGCTTCATACAATCCATCAAAAAAAGAGATGATGTTTCACTGATTTCCATAACGGAGAACACCCGGGATCTAGCCCTGGATCTTTTCCTTAAAGAAATGCGGTTATAATATTAGGCAAGGCTGTCATTATGGAAACCCAGCAAATCCCCTCCCCCTTGTCGAAGATCCCGCTGCAGCGTAGCTGGGACGGGGGAGGGTTAGGGTCGGGGTGAAAAGTTTTATGACCGGTTTTGAAACTTTTGAGACGGGCCACGTTCGCATGGGCTCCTGCCAACAATGCGGCAAAAGCGGCCCTACCATCTCCGCTGTAATAGGCTTCTGCGCAGATTGTATCCGGGCCCATTTTGAAGAAGTGTGGCCGGAAATCAAAAAGGTTCACCACCGCACCCGGAAACCGTATGGTCTTCCTGAAGAACCTCCCCGGGCAGAGACTGGCATCACCTGGCAGCTTTGCGTGCACCAATGCAGAATCTCCGAAGGCGGTGTGGGCTTCTGCGGGCTTCGTCGCGTGGAAAGCGGCACCTTAAAAGGCGGCCGCCCGCACGAGGGCAATCTTTCTTACTACTACGACCCGCTTCCCACCAACTGTGTGGGAGATTTTGTTTGTCCCGGCGGCACAGGCTGTGGCTACCCCAAATATGCTACCTCTAACGGCCCCGAGCATGGCCATAACAACCTGGCCGTCTTTTACCATGCCTGTTCCTTCAACTGCCTGTATTGTCAGAATTACCAGTTCAAAGATCGAACTCGCTCAACTCAGCGTATATCCGCCAGGCAGTTGGCCGGGGCAGTGCAAGATAAGACAACCTGCATTTGTTATTTTGGCGGAGACCCCACACCGCAAATCCTCCACGCCTTAAAGACCTCCAAGCTCGCCCTGCAAAACGCATCCGGGCGAATCCTCAGGGTGTGTTGGGAGACCAACGGCGGTGTGCAGGAGCCCTTTCTCAGCATGATGGGCAGTCTGTCACTGGAGTCGGGAGGATGCATAAAGTTCGATCTCAAGGCCTGGAATGAAAGTGTTCACTATGCCTTGTGCGGAGTCACCAACAAAAAGACCCTGAAAAACTTCAAAGTCCTGAGCGAGCTGGTTTCGCAGCGGCCAGAGCCGCCAATGCTCATTGCCAGCACCCTGCTGGTTCCCGGCTATGTGGATGAGAAGGAAGTCGCCGGAATAGCAGGCTACCTTGCTGAGTTGAACCCGGAGATTCCTTACAGTCTGCTGGCATTCTATCCGCACTTCCACCTGCAAGATCTTCCCACCACCTCCCGCACGCATGCCCTTCGCTGCAAGGAGGTTGCCGAAGGCGCCGGCCTCAAGCGCGTCCACATCGGCAATTTACATCTTTTGGGGAAAGATTATTAGAAGATTGCGGATTTGTCCTTCGGACTCCCACCCTTCGGGCGGGTTCCCAGTTTGGGAAGGCATAGGGCATAGGGAAATACAGCAGGCAGCTAGCAATTGACATCTCAAGGGAAAACCTCTAGATTCTGCTTTGACTTGTCTTTCTTCGTGCCTGGGTGATGGAACTGGTAGACATAAGGGACTTAAAATCCCTTGCTCCTAGTGGGCGTGGGGGTTCGACTCCCCCCCCAGGCACCAATCATATCACCAGCCTGGCCCCAGCCGTCTGGAAAAGATAAATACCGCCAGTAAGCTTTTCCTGCTGGTTCAAAACCCAAATCTTCCATATGAGACCGGGTACCTCCAGGACGGGATTGACAAATCCATCTGCGGTCGCAG
>JAUWKY010000158.1 GCA_030613915.1 Syntrophobacterales bacterium | reverse complement strand
AGTGGTGCCGTTGTTGATGCCGCTGGAGTCAGTGAGCTCGGTGAAGGTCCGCGCTGAATTACCGGTGGCCATATCAACCAGAAAGATACTGGAGTTTTGACTGCTGGTGCCGTCATAAGCAGTGGGCCCGGAGCCAAAGAGCAGGAACCAGTGTTGCGCCTGGACGTCCACCGTATCGGGGGTTCCAGCATTGATGACTCTATCTTCGACCTTCAACACCGCAGGAAACGAGGTGGTAAATCCCAAACCGTTGTGGCTTAGCTCCCACAGCAAAATGGGGTTGAGAGGATCAGTGATGTCAATGGCGAAATAGCTGCTGGTAAACTCTCTGTCCTCAGTTCCAGGTGTAGTGGTGTCCCAATCGGCGTTTACCGTGATGCTGCCGCCGCCAAAACGCATTGCTCCCACCAGCACCGTAGACCAACCGTAGGGTCTGAGGTCTCTCTCTGCATTGTTCATCTGAGTCGTCCAGATATCGTGCAGGGGATGAGCAGCGTCAGTAGCACCCTCATAGATCCTGGCGTCAAAAATTCTCGGTTTCTGATCTACATAGTAGACGTGGTTGCCATCCATGTAACCGGGATCTGCCAGCCACTTGAGATGGGGAAGGAGACTCTGGGGGATATAGGCCCAGATTTCATCGCCCGGGCCCAGGGTCCCATACTTGAGCGGATCCACGGTGAAACTGGCACCGTCGCCTGTCAGCGGGGCGCCCTGACTGAATTCCCCGGCCAGGAAGGCATGGAGCATGCCGTCGTTGGCGCCGGTGTAGACCACGGTTTCCCTGTTTTTGTGGAGCCGGTAGAAATCCGCATAGGTGTCGTCGCTGTAGATGAGATCATAATTATCCACCGGGCGGCCTATTGGAGTGGGAGTGGAGTGGACGATATCTCCCAGCCTCCAAATCTTGGAATCCAACGTACGGTTTCTCAAATTTGTGGTGCCGCTAAAGCCTGAATCAATGCCGCGGATGTATCTGATAAGGTTGGTCACCCGATTGTCTTCGTTGACATCCAGGTAGTCGTAGATCCCTGTAACTGCAGGATCGGCCAGATCCAGGTAAGGTTTTAGCTTGCCTGCGTTTGTTTCCGTAAAGGGGATGAAACCGTCTGAGTCCACGAAGGTATAGATGTTTCGTGCCTTGGTGCTGAGATCACGACTTGCCAGAGCACTACCTGCCTCCCACAGAGGGCTGAGCTCGTTGAGAGGGTGCGTGGTAGGGGAAGACGAGCTGCCGTAAATATCTGCAGGTGACACCGCGCGTCGCTGAAACGTGGTTTCACCACTGTTTTCGTCGTAGAAGAAGGTCACTATGGGGTCCACCCCCAGTTTGAGTTTGCCGTCCGGGGTGGGATTGCCGGCAGCGGTCCAGTCCTCCCGCAGGTTGCCAAGGGCGTCAATCCAGAGTCCCTGCAAGTAGCCGGTCCAGTGAACTTCCTCGGTGGCTGTGGAAGACTTCGGCTTGAAATAGGCCTGGTAGAGAGCGCCTTCGCCCTCACCCGAGGTAGCCAGCACCGAGACTGCGGTACCTGAGTTGGCCCGCTGCAGGATCTTGGTGATGGCGTTAATGAGCTCCAGCTCCAGCTGCCAGCCGTCTTTGGCCTCGAAGTAAGTGTCAGGTAGTGCATTGCCATTGGAACTTGTCCGTTTGTCTTCCCACCACTCAGACCAACTATTGTCGCTAGGTGGGGTGGCGTAGTCCACATCGTCCACCACGGTGCCGGTGGCCGGATCCGGGCGACCGTTGCCGTTTTTTTCAATGAAACCACCGTTTCTGGAGGTGTCTTTCAACAACCGTCGCGCTGCGGGATCGTCTCCGAAGGCATAGACCACAAAGACTTCCAAGTTCTGGTCGCTCTCGAGATCAGTTCTCAGATCATTGGTCCTGGCATACAGGGCGACGTCGTCCAGATAGTCGCTGCCATCGTCGGCGTAGCTCGGAGTCTGAGCGTTGGGATCGTGGCTGTCGCCGTCGTAGGTTTTCAGTGCGTCTGGAACCACCATGTCCTTGGTGGAGGCGCCATCGGTAAAAATCAACACAAAGCTCTTGGCGCAATGAGTTGAATCTCCGTCTTGATCGTAGGGGTCCCAGCTGCTGTTGATCTGATAACCAGGGTTGTACAAGGAAGCCAAGCTGGCATCTATGGGCTCTTGTTTGAAGTATTGCATGGCCACGTAGAGACTTTCGGCGAGAGGCGTCCAGTTCTGCATTGGCTCGTTTTCGATGTTGGTATAGAGATTGGTGATAGTTGGGTGGCCGACTCGATTTTTTATGTAGCCACCGTTTTGGCCATTGCCAGTGCCGCTACGGAAGAATTCCAGGCCCCAATAAGCCTTGTCACCCACCTTTTGCATGACTCCGGCAATGTTGCCGTCGTGAAAATCAAAAGCTTCATCAGGTAAGGTGGAATCCCGCTGAACCTTGATGGTGTACTTGTAGTCGAATTTGTCGAAGGGGCTGGTATTCAGGTCTTTACTGACGTAGAGATAGCCGTCTTTAACGCCTACATAGCGGTCGTTGAAGTCATTAAAAGGCGTGTAAGTCAGCATGGTCATAAAACCTAACTTGCACTTGAAGCTCCGTCCTGACTGGACCGGGTCCTCGCCAATGAGGGTAGTGTTGCCGCCGCCGGTTCGAGAGGTGGCCAGGCCGCCAACCAGGACCTTTCGGGCCACATCAGCGCGGCGCATGGTGAGCCAATTCAGAAAGTTGCCCTCCCACTCGCCGCTGGGGTCCCGGTCGAATTTGTTACTGATGTAGGAGTACTTAACTCGATCGGCCGGGGTGCCGGCCACAAAGTAGCCGTAGTAGTTCCGAGTCGGATCGTATGGGGTGGTAGGCACGATATCAACCTGCCACCACGGGTCACCTTCACTGTGTTCAACCGCCTCTTCCCAATAGGCCATCTGGTTCATGCTCCCCGAATTGTCAAAGATAATCAGGACATTGGGAGGGACAGCATTGGACATGAAGATGGGAGTTGACAGGTAGGGGGCCATACTGTTTGCCGCTTCAGCTCCGGTTGCAGCCCAAAAGGATAACAATATGAAAAGAATGCTGAAGCTGTATGTTTTCAGATGCTTCATGGTTACCTTCCTCCGGCCACACCGGCTACTTTGCGATACTGTGCAACTATGTCGGACTCGGTGGTCTTGGGTGAGGTGCCTACAGTTCCCCTGCTGGCGAGGCTGTATATGATGGCAGCGCTGGCGGCACCACCCACGCCAACTCCTTCGGTGCCTGCGGCGAATTCAAGGCCACCCCCAGAGAGGTACTGAGTGGCCGTACGGGTGATATTGATAGCCATCTTCCCGAGTGTTCCCTTGTCCATTGAGATGTCAGTAGTACTGTCGTCGTTACTTAGATAATCGCTGTCCATTGCAAAGCCCATGATCTTTATCAACAGGACAGGATCATCGCCACCCGCGGCATAGTCATCATAGGCGAGGAGCGGGGTTTGCAAAGCTGTGGGCAGGGCCCGGTCAGTGATGATTCGGCTGATTACTTTCGGACTCAACATGATGCCGCCGTCCGCTACGTAAAAGGAGGTTCGAATCACTTTGGTGTTGCCACTTATCTTGAGGTCAATCTGGGAGGTCATGGTGGCGGAACTTCCGATGATGGTTAGAACCAGCATGAGCACCAGGGCGAAAATGAGCACCACCCCCCTGTCATTACCGGCCATTCGGCTTAGAAACCGCTTGAGGCCAAGATTTTTGATCTTTGCGATAATCCGTTTATGTTCCACTTTTTCCTCCTGCACTCCTAGGAAAGACCCAAGTTGCGAATCTGGATATTGGAAATAAGCTGCCGGGTTCGAACGAATTTTCCTCCCTCGTAAGGCTCAACTGCATGGGCTGTCTGCGCCACGAGGTTAATGACCACTCCCCGGATATTCTCGAGGTTGGCTGGGGCGGTGTTGCTGGTACCGTCAGCCATTTGATAGGTGAGGATCAGATTCTGAATGTTTTCAAGGAAAAGCTGTTCACCGACTCCGCCGGGATCTGCCCAGACCCCACCGCTCCAGGTCAAGGTTTCGCGATAAAGGGTGTTCTGGCGACTGGTTGTGGCGTGGTCACTGTGATAGTAAACGTATCGCACCGCGTCGGTGTTGCCGTCGTCGTCCAGATCGGATTTGAAGGCCAAAGTGGTGGTTTTGTTACCCACATCCACTGTAGCTATTTCAATGGCCGAATCTGGATTGCCTGCATACGCAGCACCCGTGATTAAATCCAATCCGCCTGGTTGATTGTCGGCTGCGATTAACCCTGCCATCCGTATTTCCCGGCCGAGGATTTCAAGGGCGGAGCGAGCCTCCTGCTGCGCTGCTACCACTTCTTCTTGAGAGATATAGACCCGGTTGGAGCGGACAAATACCGAATAGATCGCTGCCATTACGACACTGAAGATGCCTATAACCACGATAAGCTCCACCAGAGTGAATCCCCGATGGCAGCCCAAACAACTCCGCGCTGCTTCCGGATGGTTCCTTTGTTGACGTACATGCAATTTTCTGCTCTTCATCATCCACCTCAATCATTGCGACAATACGGTATCGAGAGTCACCTCACGGTCGTTTTCCCTTCCCCACGTTATTAGCACTCGGAGGTTCTTGGCTTTGGTGAGCGGCTTATTATCCGCCACGTACCAGGTCCTGGTATAGCCACCAGTGGAGGCTGGTGCGCGGGTGACATCTATGGGGTTGGCTACCGCCCCTGGACCGTCGGCATTGGTGTGGTCGGGCGCTGCCAGCCAGCTGAACTGGTCCTTAAAACCGTCACTGTCAGTATCAATCTCACTCCAGTTGTCCACGCTGTCGCTCAGTTGACTGTTGTAGTTGTTGACGACAATTTGGTCTTCGGCTGTCCAACTGAGCTCGGGCTTAGCTATCACCGCCAGGTAGCATTCATTTAAAAGCCGCAACTCCTCCAGCTTGTCCTGGGCCAGAAATGTGGCCTCAGTCAATTGATTACCATAATTGTTGCTGGCCACTGCCTGGGTTTGCAGCTTGGCCAGGGCCAGTAAGCCAACGGTAAGAAGGAGGATTGCCACCATCACTTCCACCATGCTGAAACCAGACTGGCAGTGTTTGCCCCAGGACTTCAT
Source organism: Syntrophobacterales bacterium (assembly GCA_030613915.1). Taxonomy (GTDB): domain Bacteria; phylum Desulfobacterota; class Syntrophobacteria; order BM002; family BM002; genus BM002. The sequence goes on along the minus strand of JAUWKY010000158.1, from coordinate 1,027 downwards.
CTGGTGATTATCAGTTGTCATCTGGTTCTCTGAATTCATGACTGCTCTCCCTAGGGTAGTGAAATTTTGGTCTTGCCAGATGCATTAAAGGTGATAGTCCGCTCCTGGCCGTTGTCATTCTGCAACTTGGCGTCTCCAATCACATAAACGGCGCCGTTTCTGGCAGCCACCCCTTGGCTATCGAAACCGTAGCTAGTTGTTTGCGTGGGTTCGCCGGAGCCATTTGAGGTAAAAATGGCAGAGATTAGGTTCACTTTCGCCGGCATTTTGGTTCTCGAAAAAATAATGGTATCCGAGGGGTCTTGGATCCAGTCGTTATTGTTATCTTCGTAGATCAAGAAAGAGTTTGCCTGATCAGCAGGAACAAAACTCTTCGGATAAAAGGCCACCACCGTGGTGACCCGGTTTCTGATGGCGTGGACCCGGGCAAGTTGCATTTGCGAGACAATGTTGCGAGCCGCCTGTTTTGAATTGTAAGAGGGGCTAAAGTTCTTGAATATGGGAAGGGAGATGGCGGCTACTGTCGCCATAATTCCCACAGTGACGAGAAGCTCAACGGTGGTAAACCCCAGATTTCTGCTAAGATAGCCCCTTTTCAGGACTGTTCTCATGATAAATCCCCTTGTGCTCTTGCTTATTCCCTGATGACTCATGTCAGCTCCTCAGTTTGTTTTTTGACAATCAATAATAAGACATATGAGATGTTGTTCTCACCCCACCGGCCCCAGCAGTTACACCAACACCATCCCGTTCATCTGCATCCCATTCCTCATCCTGTCCATGGACATATTCCGCTTCGCTCAGAGAGTTTGCCAACCTGTCAGCGGCTTTGACATAAGGGGAGTGAGTGCTCTTCTGCCAAGCGACTGTCACCCTTTTTGCCAGCTGACGCTTCGTAGCCAGGGCCTGCGCTTTTTGCTGCTGGATAGAAACAGGGTGGACAAAGAGTAAAGGCGCCGCGAAAAACAGTGACATTAGTAGACTCAAGGAGATGACCCTGTAGATGCTTAGCATGTGCGCTCCATCC
>JAUWKY010000186.1 GCA_030613915.1 Syntrophobacterales bacterium | reverse complement strand
CCCTTTTTGCCTTAAGCGGCGCACATCTCCTACTCTGATGGTAAAGCGCACACCGTCCAAAAATTCCAGTAGTGGTATGGTGTATTTGCGGCTGGTCTGGGTAAGCTCTTTGAACTCAGGAGTTGTGATCTCTTCCTGCTGTTGGAATAAATCCAATAATCGTCTTTTGAGATCTTCCAAGACTGCGTTGTGGAAGTACATATCCTCCTTGACCTTGACCAACAACCCCTGTTGTAACATCCAATGAAGAATCTGCCGCGCTTCTCCATCCGAGACCCCAAGCGACTGGGCCACCTCTCGGAAAAAGGGAGGTTGCAGCCCTGCCCCCTGGTAGATCGCCTCAAGCTTTTCTCTTGCCTCTTCTTGCTTTCCGGCAAGAGCCACTTGGTGAGCAGAGAGCCGCACGAGATCTTTTTCTTGAACAAGTTCACCCTGGCGAACCAGTCGCTGAATGAGTTCGTTGAAAAGTTTGCCGTCCACTCCGCGGGGCAGCCGGCCAAAGAGCTCTTCCTTATTAATGCCTGACCGCAAAGGTTCCCGCCGATGGAACTCATCAAGCTGGCCCAACAGTAACTCGGTGAGTGTGCTGAACACGTCCCTATGCACAAATCTAGGAGTCTCCCGATCGAACTGGATTACCTCACCGCGGCTCATCAGCTCTTGGAGTAAACGACGGAGTTGCTTTTCTGTAATATTGGCAAGTATGCTCAGCTCCCTTTCCCCGATGCCGGCAAATCCTGCGTCTCTAAGGTAGAGTTCCGCCATTTCACCGGATTCACCCTTTTGCAAGATGGCCAAAGACTCCAGGGTGTCAGCGACCATCCGCTTTCTTTTTTTCGGAGCCGGATGCAGTATTTGCCCACCGCCGATGGTACGCATTGGCGAGTAGCTTCGCAGGACAAAACGGTCCCCACTACGGACCACCACCGGCTTGTCCATACGCACCTGGGCATAACCACTGGCTCCGGGCTTGAGTTCATCAGTGTCCAGGAGTATCAGAGTGCCCATTTCCTCATTGGTGCCGGTGTGGAGACGGACCTTTGCCCGGTTTTTCAAAACCCGTGGCGCAGTCTCCAGATGTTGCAAGCGTACATCTACCATGAACGAGGCAATCAGACTTTCCGGGGTTGCCAACACATTGCCCCGCTCAAGGGCGGCCTTTTCCAGGCCTTGAAGGTTAATGGCCGTGCGCTGCCCACTGACGGCCTCACTTACTTCCCGATTATGGACTTGAATACCACGCACCTTGGCTTTGAACAGCTGAGGATAGACAAATAGGGTGTCCCCAGTCTTGACCTTCCCGGAAATTGCGGTACCGGTAACCACCGTTCCGAATCCCTTCATGGTGAACACCCGATCCACAGCCAAACGAAAATCTCCACTGCTCGATCGGGCTTCCACCGAATCACAGAGACTCTGCAAATGGTTTAGTAACGACTCTAAACCGTCACCAGTCACTGCCGAAACCGAAATTACTGGTGCTGAGGCAAGAAACGTTCCCTGCAAGTAATCTTGAATGTCTTCTTTCACCAGTTCCAGCCAATCCGCATCTTCCACCAGATCAGTCTTGGTAAGTATCACAATCCCCTGTTTGACCTTGAGAAGTTCGCAGATTTCGAGGTGCTCTCGTGTCTGAGGCATCACTCCTTCATCAGCGGCCACGACCAGCGCTACCAGATCGACCCCTGTTGCCCCTGCCACCATGTGTCGCACGAACTTCTCGTGTCCAGGCACATCAACGATCCCCAACTCCTGCCCATTGGGGAGCTCGAGGTGAGCAAAACCAAGCTCGATGGTGATGCCTCGCTCCTTTTCCTCCTTGAGACGGTCGGTATCAATGCCGGTGAGAGCCTTAATCAAAGTGGTCTTCCCATGATCTATATGCCCAGCCGTACCCAGGATGATTTGTTTCATGAATTAAGTCCCCCGAGGACCTGTGTTGTGAAATGACCCCATATGGTAAACGGTAAATGGCAAACGGTAAACAGTGAACGGTAAATCGTTGAAACCGTTAAAATCGTTCAAAGCGCAAGATCGCGACTGCCTGCCCGCCATCGCTCTCGCTCAGGCGAGGCGGGCGGGAAAGCCGCTCCCACAGGAGAATCCTTTTCTTCTTTCCCCTGCCTGCTGCCCGCTGCAATCTGCCAGCTGCCTGCTTTTTTTAAAAAAATCCGCAATCTACAATCTGCAATCTACTCTATGCTTTCTCAACCTCTCTTATCATATACGTAAAAAGCCCTATAGCCAGCAGGGTCTCCGCTTCTGTACTAAGATCCACTTGACAAACTGCAATCCGCCGCCCATGGTGCGCCACCCTGCCACGAGCTATTACATCCTCCCCTCCAGCCGGTCGGAGAAAATTCAGCTTGAACTCAATGGTGGGAATAACCACCTTCACTGGGTCAGGGAGGACGGAATAGAGAGAAACACCACCAGCCACATCAGCCAGCACCCCCATAATACCCCCTTGCAACACCCCCATGGAATTTTGCAACTCCTGCCGGTGAGGCAAGACGAGATTGGAACGCCCGGGGGCCACCTCCACGAGCTTGATACCCACAAATTCGACGACAGGATTATTGGCAAGCCTCTTTTTGATCCCATCCTTCTGTAGCTTGGTCAGCTCCCTCTGTTCCTGGTTAAAACTGTTCTTCTTATCTGAGCTTGGCACTCTATCCCCCACTTAGTTTATCGTCTATTGAGTTGCAATCGTCTGGGCCATAAGTCACCCGGTGTCGAGTTACGAGGCGCTATGCATCTGGCGTATGCCCGACAGAAGAAAAGGTGATGGTAATCACGACCTGGTCATGTTCGTCCCGGGTTATATCGATAACGCCTCCATGTTTGTGAATCACCACTTTGGTCAACGGCAACTGCAGGTCAGCCTCCCCGAGTTTATCGCTAACGAAGGGATAGAAGAAGTGCTCCGTGTCGTCGTCCGCCACATGAAGCGCAGGATAACAGAGCTGAACAACTGCTGCACCATTGTATGTCGTGCTGACCCGAAGGCAGGATTGCTCGGGCATATGGCTGCAAGCGTTCTTGAGTATGGTTTCCAAAGCGTTGCGCAAATGGCTGCGGTCGGCACGAATAAAAGGAAGTTCCTCGTCCAGTTGCAGATCGAGCCTGATTCCTTGGCTGCCACACTTATCCTCGGAACCGCTGATGACCTCCTGCAAAAGCTTGTTCAGATCAACGTCTGAAAACTCAAGAGTGACTGGGCGTATGTAGGAGAGAATCATCTTGAGGATATGCTCCAACCGGCCCACCTCTTTAACGATAATCTCAACCTTACTCCGTTGAGCATCTTTCGGATCCATCTCCTGGAGCAACCTTCTGGCGAAGCCCCCAGCCGAGGTGAGAGGATTGCGGATCTCATGTGCCAGCCTGGCAGAAACATTGCTTAGAGTTTTGAGCTCTTCGGTTTGAATGATCTGCTCTTGTAACCGCTTCCTCTCACTCACGTCTACCATGATACCATCCACCGCCTGCACCCTGCCCTCCCGGTCAGTTAAGGGGATTGCATGGTTAAGCAGAAATACTTCCCGGCCGTCTCGGCGATTGCCTCGGTACTCGAGGAGAAATTCCCTACCCTCTGCGAGACAGGCCCTCAGTTGTTTGGCAACCTTCTGCTGATCCTCCGGATGTGCGATTCTGGTCCAGAATTGTCTGTCTGCTATTACCTCTGTGGGTGTGTATCCGAGGATTTCCTCAACAACCCTGTTAACATAAACGGTAGTTCCATCTGGTTCAATACGATAGACAACCAGAGGGGCATTTTCCACCAGCGCCTCATATTTCTCCTTCTCTTCCACGAGCTCTTGTGTTCTCGCCTCTACTCTCTCTTCCAAGGTAATGCAGTATTCTTGAATCTCTTGTCTTGCCCTGTTGAGGGATTCGAGCATGTCATTGAGAGAACTGGCCAGGGTGCCGATCTCATCCCGCCCTGGCACAGAAATTCCCCGGACCCGTTCGCCCGCAGCTATCTCTCGCGCCGCCGCAACGATGTCACGTACAGGGCGAAGAAAGACCGTCACCACCCAAACAATAACAATGGACGAGAACAGCAGGGCTACCACCATAACAGCAAACATCTCGATTCTGTTTTCGGCCAACTCGGCAAGAGTGGCAGATCTGTTAACGCTGATCTCCACCACCCCGATACTCTTCCCGTAAAAATCCTTCAATGGCCCCAGGAAAAGAGCCAGGCCAGTAGCATCGGGCGGGCTAATCAATATTTCTGAATTCTGAGTTCGAAACACCCTGCCGCAGATCTCGTCACTCGATATTTGTAAGCTAGCCGAGGAGGCCGTTAGTGTATAAAAGCCTCCAGTCCCGTGGATTGGAATGAGGAGGGCAAGATCCATGTCGTATCGACGCTTGAGGGAATCCAGAAAAGGACGCTCTACCGAGTACCCGATCTCAAAGGTTCCGATAACTTCATCTTGATAGAAGACTGGCACCACACCCCTAACCCCGAATCCGGTGGTACCTCGTTCCAACCCAGCAATTCCTTGGCCTGTCTCCTCAACCTTAGTAATTGTGTGACGAAAGGATGCCATGGCCTCGCCGGATTGATACATCCGATGAAGTCGCAGAAAAGACGTGGCTGGTTTAGTGTGGAAGTGAAATTGTTTTACATCAAACTTATCGTTCAGAATCTCGTAAGAGGGTAGCAATAAATCAATAAGTGCTCTAGTATCTTTGCGGGCAAATGCCTCTTGCACTAGCGGCGACTTGGCGACCTGGTAGGCCAGACTCAATGCCGAGTTTTCACGATCCTCCACCTGATCCGAGAAAGCTTGGTAGTAGTCGAACAGTTTTTTCTGTTCTTGGTTCTCGATTATTTTTCTCTGGGTATTGAGGCCCAAAAGGATAAGGGTGGTGGTCCCCACGAAGGAGAGAAACAAAAAGGGAATGAGTAGTTTCCATTTCAGGCTGATGTCATGAATTTTTCTCAGATCCACTCCCGTGTCTCCTGCCGCCTCTTGTGCAGCCCACCCAGCGCCCTACAAGGTGCCAATTAGTCCTGCTGCTATCCATGAGGACTCCCGGCTTCCGGCTCGTAGAGCCTACAGCTCGGAGAGAAGGACGGCCATATTATTCGCGCTCGCTGCGCTCCGCTCAGGCCCGCACCGCAAGCGGCATCTACGACAAGCGGGTTCCCAGTTTCGTCGTCGCAGTCACGCCAGGGCGTGAATTCATGAAATATCCGGGCTAGAGCTCGGCGGCAATTATATTTCTG
>JAUWKY010000043.1 GCA_030613915.1 Syntrophobacterales bacterium | reverse complement strand
AGATGGGCCGGCCGAGGGTCAGGTCAGCCGCGTACCAGAGATGTTACCCAAATATTATGAACTTCGCGGCTGGTCAGAGGAGGGAACGGTTCGCCCGGAAACCTTAGAGCGACTCGGACTGCAAGAACTCGCATAGAGCATTGGACAGAGAGTTGGAGGTTGGAGGCAGTCAGTAGCCAGTAGGGCGGGCCTCTGTGCTGGTGGGCCGGGCCTCTGTGCTGGTGGGACGGGCCTCTGTGCCCGTCTAAAGAAGTCATCTCGGAAGCCCGACTGCATCGGGCTATCCGGGATCCAGACTAAGACAATCTAGATAGCGTTCAGTCCCTAGTCTTCATTACTGCTTGCTGCCTGGTGCCAGCTGTATTTCCTCATGCCCTATGCCCCATGCTCCATGCCCTTAGGTGGTATGAGACATGCATGCTACTGGCTCTACGCACGAGGCTTGTCAAATCTGCTGAAGTCGTGTTAGTAAGTGGATGAGATGTATAATAATTGAAGCTCCTCCATTTTATGTCGTTTGCTCGCTAGAGCACCTTGAGCCTGGGAGGACGTAATGCCTGAATTATTCGGCGGTCCTGAGGTAAGCCAAGAAATCGTCATCGCAACCATCGGCAATCAGAATAATCCTGCACAAGTGGTGGAGATTGTACACTTGCCCGAAAAAGGAGTATTCCATACCCGTGGCATCTCCACCCACTTTAACCTCAAGGAGATAGCTGTCCCCCAAAACCTTATGCTTCCAGCAATTCAAGAAATGACCGGGGTGGTGTCATATCTTTTGGAACGTATAGCTACGGCTGATGATCTTAAGCTCCCCTTTCGTTATGAGCCTGAATTCGAAGTGGGCGATAGTAGATTTTCTCTTCATGAGAGCGGAGATTTCATGATGCTCGAGCGCGACGAGTAACCGGTTTTTTCAAGAAGAGTCCGGCGGGAATTGATCCACTGAAAAGTATAGGAGACCTTGATGACAGGGAGGTTTCGGCCAATAGCCAGCTACTTGAAAGAGGCGGCGGGGCTCATTTCCGATCAGTTCTTGGAGAAGTACAAGCATCCGGTGCTGTTGTGGCGACAAGCCGGAGACTGGATAGAGGACACAGCTTTTCAATTTGAGACTTTTTCCAGTGAGTACAGCGAGGAATTGCCTGGGGCAATCTCCCCTAGTACCGAATCCCAGATCGCCGAAACCGTGGTTGTCGAAATCCTCAAACAAGCCAGTTCTGCTCCCACCAACATGATCTGCGTTGGCCGAGCTGCCAATAATGACATCGTACTGGCCAACAATACCGTTTCCAAGCTGCATACCTATTTCCTGGTGTCAGAAAAGGGAGATTCTTACGATATTGTTGACGCCAACTCTACCAATGGTACCGTGGTAAACAATAAACAATTAGTTGCTTATAAGAATCAGCCCCTGTTGAATCGTGACAACATCCAATTCGGCCCTTCCATCCAGATGGTGTATTTGACCCCACAGGGATTCTATGAGCTATTACAACAATTGCACAGGTCTAGCATAACTTGATGCCGTTATACGTTATTAGTTATCAGTTATTCGGGAAAGCAAGATCTCTTCTTTGGGAAAATTGGACTTGATCTATCTACTCTTCGAAGTCCAGGGTTCTAGACAACGAGCAAAATCCAATAACGTATAACTTCCTCGTCTCGTGCAAGACGCAAGGGGCACGGGGTGAGATAGGCGGTTTTAATTTACTCCATGCTCCATGCTATGCTCTATGCTAAATGAATCTGTTTTCCTTTTTGCAACTCCGAATGGTTTCCGCTATAATCGCCTCAGATATTTTATCGAAGGGCCTTCACGAATTTTAGCTTCTGAAATCAACGCGAGGAGAAGACTATGTATGTGGGTCGAAAAATGACGACTGATCTCATCACGGTAACTCCTGACACTCCCCTGGCAAAGGCACGTGATCTCCTGCGGGAGAAAAACATCAAACAGCTGCCCATCGTTGACAAACAGGGCAGTTTAGTGGGCATCCTTACTGATCGGGACATCAAGCAAGCGTGGGCCTCACCAGCCACCACTTTGAGTATCTACGAGCTCACTTATGTCCTGCAGAAACTGACCGTGGAAAGCGTCATGGTCAAAGAGCTCATCACCATAAGTCCGGGCGCCACCATCGAACGCGCTGCTAGTGTCATGCATGACCGCAAAATAGGTAGTCTGCCAGTTGTAGAGGGCGATAAACTGGTGGGCATCATCACCAGCAACGATCTCATGGAAGTACTCTTGGATGGCCTTGGCATTAAAGAAGAGAGCGGTCGATTGGTGGTTCTGGTGAAGGATGGGATTGGAGTGCTAGCGGATGTCTGTACCTTACTCAAGGACGCCAACATCAGTATTGTGAGTATGATCACCCTGCCTTTGCATCAGTACCCAGATATCCATGAACTGGTCATGCGGGTTACTTCAGGCAAACGTGACGCAGCTGTCGACTGCTTAACTCAAGCGGGTTACAAAGTGATTACCGAGTACAAGAAAGACCTGGAGCCTTATTTGCCCACTCAATAGTGTCAGGGGTGCCGCCGGAGGCGGACCAGGTTTCAGGTGTCGGGTGTCAGGTGTCAGGTGTCAGTAAAGCAAAAAGAAGTTGAACCCTGAAACCTGAAATTTAAAATCACCTTTGATATTGTAGGTCGGATGGTTCCGCAGAGCGGGTTCATCCGACAACAAGTCTGGGAACACTTAAATCTGAAATCTGAAATCAGCTTTGATACTGTAGGTCGGATGGTTCCGCTGCGCGGGTTCATCCGACATCAAGATTTTTGTCGGATCAACCTTGCCTAGGCAAGAACGATCCGACCTACGATTCTGACTACTGGCTACTGACTACTTCATTAGTTCTTCGTCCTCTTCCCCCTCAGCATCCACTTCTTGAGCTTCCACATCTTCAGCAATCTCACTCGCCCGCTGCCGGCCCACGGCAATGTAGACAAATGCACCAATGGGCGGCAGGAGAGTCACCACCGCAAACCAGATAACCTTCGCCTTAAAGGTGGGAAAGCTGCGGTGCGCTATATTGCGGATGGCCCACACGGTGGGAAGAAAGAGCAGTATAAACACCCCAATTAGCAAGAGGATTCTTAAAATAACTCCCGTGTCCATATCTAACTATTATCCTTGTTCACATGATTAGTTCTAGTACGCCTCAAAGCAGCGGAATTCTACCACAGTCATTGATCATTGGCCATCTGGCAATGCGCATTGCACATTTCACATCTCACATCCCCAATCCGACATCCCAAGCAACAAATCTCAGGGTTTCAGGTGTCGGGTGTCAGGGACGAAAAACACAAAAGCTGCAACCTGAATTCTAACTACCTGCCCTGAGCCTGTCGAAGGGCTGACTCCTTCTTTTTGGTGCCTAGTTCCTAGTGCCTAGTTGCGTCCTCTGCCCCCTGCCCTCTGCCTGCTGCCTGCTGCCAGCTGCCAGCTGTAATTCCCTATGCGTCATTCGTGCCCGCAAGATAACTTTTAAGATAACGCGCTGTGTAAGACCGCTCCGTCTGCTCGAGCAACTCCCTGGGTGATCCGCATGCCACCAGCTCTCCCCCGCCGTCACCGCCCTCGGGTCCCAGATCAATAATGTGATCAGCAGCCTTGATCACCTCCAGATTGTGCTCGATCACCACCAGGGTGTGGCCATGATCCACCAAGGCCTGCAGTACTGCCACCAGTTTCTCCACATCAGCAATGTGGAGTCCGGTGGTGGGTTCATCGAGAATATAAAGGGTCCGAGCTCGATGGTTTTTCGCCAGTTCATTGGCCAACTTTAACCTCTGAGCCTCACCGCCGGAAAGGGTTGGGCTGGATTGTCCCATGCTGAGGTACCCCAGCCCAAGGTCGACAAGGAGTCGGAGTGAGCGTTTGATCTTACCCACCGCTCCAAAGAAGTCTGCCGCTTCTTCCAGCGACATCTCAAGTACTTCCGCTATGTTTTTGTCCTTATAGCGTACTGCCAAGGTTTCGCTATTGTAGCGCTGACCGTTGCACTGTTCACATCCAACATAAACATTGGGCAAGAATGCCATTTCCACCCGCACCTGACCCTGTCCTTTGCAATTCTGGCATCGTCCGGTGGCGACGTTGAAGGAAAAACGACCTGGTCCGTAACCCCGGGCCCGCGCCTCTGGAGTTAAAGAAAAAAGACGGCGGATATCATTAAAAACCCCCACGTAGGTGGCCGGCACAGAGCGAGGGGTCCGTCCGATCGGGCTGTGATCCACCTCCATAACCCGGTCCAGGTGTTTCCACCCGGCAAGTTCCTGGTGCTCTCCAGCCTGAAGTTCAGCCTTGCTCAGTTTGTTGGCAAGTGCTTTGTACAGGGTTTCTTCCACCAAAGTACTCTTACCAGATCCAGACACGCCGGTTACACAGGTGAATGTGCCCAGAGGCACGGAAACATCAATGTTCTTGAGATTTCGTGCCCTGGCCCCACTAAGCATGAGCCAGTTGCCTGAGGACGGTTTTCTCTCTGAGGAAGCCAAATTCCTCCGGCCGTTGCCGTTGAGATACGCTCCGGTAATGGATTGGGGTGTCTGTTGTAGATCAGCAAGAGTGCCGCTGGCTACCAAGTCGCCTCCGTATCGCCCGGCGCCAGGACCGAGATCTATGAGGTGATCTGCCCTGCGAATGGTTGCCTCGTCGTGCTCCACCACAACGATGGTGTTACCCTTCTCCTTCAGTTCGGTGAGGGTGTCCAAGAGTTTGTCGTTGTCTCGGGGATGAAGACCAATGGTGGGCTCGTCGAGAATATAGCAGACTCCACGCAGATTGGATCCCATTTGGGCCGCCAACCTTATCCTCTGGGCCTCGCCCCCTGACAGTGTATCTGCGCCGCGACCAAGGTGCAGGTAATCCAAACCCACCTGGTCGAGGAAGTCCAGACGGTTGAGGATTTCATCGAGCAGGGGCTTGGCTATGTCAGCATCTCGTCCAGAGAACTGCCAGGTAGTAAAAAACCCTCTAGCGGCCGACACCGATTGATCACAGACATCCCATATATTCCTGCCGTTTATCCTCACGCTCAAAGCGGTCTCGTTCAAGCGAGCACCTTTGCATGCCGGACACACGTCGCCGTCAACAGAACCTCCCCAGTGGCCAATGCCTTCGCATCGGTCACAGGCACCGTGTCTGCTGTTGAAGGAAAACAGCCTGGGATCAAGACTGGGTATGCCCAGGTGGCAACGGCCGCATGTTAGACGACGGCTGTAAAATACTTCGTTCTTGCTGCCTCCCCACGCCACTAGTTGGCCATCACCCACTGCCAGCGTCTCATCCACCACCCCAGCCAATTCTACTTCACCATCTTTGGAAAACCGTTTCCACTTTCTTATGACTATTTCCACATCATGTTCCCGAAATCGTGCCAGTTTTGGAATAGGATTCAGCGAATATATCTTCCCGTCTATCCTCGCCTCTTCATATCCTTGAGCCACAGCTCGTTCCAGTATCTGACGGTGAAATCCTTTGCGGCCCATTATTTTCGGGGCGAGCAGGATCAGACGCTTATTCTCAAACCGTTGGCGGAGATCACGGGTCATTTGTTCCGGACTCATAGCGCTTATGATCTGCCCACAGATTGGACAGTGTGGTTTCCCTACTTTGCTGAATAGGAGGCGAAGGTAGTGGTAGACCTCAGTAATCGTGGCCACGGTAGAGCGTCGCCCCATCTGACTACTGCGCTGATCAATAGCAACAGTTGGTGGTACACCGCTTATTTCTTCCGCCTCGGGTCGGTCGAAAACTGGCAGATATTGACGCGCAAAGGTAGAAAGGCTGTCCAAATAGCGGCGTTGACCCTCGGCAAACAGGACATTAAACGCAAGGGTGGATTTGCCCGAACCCGAAACCCCGGTGACCACCACTAGTTGGTCGCGAGGCACGTCTAAGGTCAGGTCTCGTAGATTGTGCTCGCGGGCGCCGCGAATCTTTATTACTCCATTCTGCTCTGGACCTCCTTTCATATCTGTTACGGGAGCAGCAGTTTCGAAGCCTTGCCAATATCTGGCAAGAAAACGACCCGTGTGGGATGCAGAGGACTCAGCAATCTCCTCTGGTGTGCCCGCGATAACTACTTCGCCGCCCTCATCTCCGCCTTCGGGTCCAAGGTCTATGACATGATCAGCAGCTTGGATCACATCAAGGTTATGCTCCACCACCACCATTGAGTTGCCTGCGTCAACCAGCCGATTCAACGTTTTCACCAGTAACCTGGTGTCGTCGGCATGGAGACCGGTGGTCGGTTCATCAAGTATGATGAGGGTGTTTTTGCGAGCTTTTATTCCCAGGGAGCGGGCGAGCTTCAATCGCTGACTTTCGCCTCCGGAAAGAGTGCTGACGGGTTGTCCCAGACGGAGATAGTCGAGTCCAACATCACGTAGTGGTGAGAGCGCCTTGATAATACGATTTTGATCCGCAAACAGTTCCATGGCCTCAGCCAGGGTCAAATCCATGACTTGTCCAATGGAAAAACCGCGGTAGCTGACCTCCAGAATTTCTTCCCTAAAGCGGCGCCCCTTACACACAGGACATTCCAGATAAAGATCAGCCAGAAATTGCATTTCGACTTTCTCAAATCCCTGTCCAGCACAAGCCTCACAACGACCACCTGTGGTATTAAAGGAGAAGTGGCCAGGACCGTAGTTTCTGAGTCGCGCCAGATCAGTTTTGGCAAAGAGCTCACGAATGGGGGTCAACGCTCCACTATAGGTAAGCAGGTTAGCCCGTGGAGATCGGCCAATAGCCTGCTGATCCATAAAAACCACGTCATCAATATACTCCAACCCCTTTATCTCGCGGCAGTAACCAGGCGTTTCGGTGGCGAGTCCCTGACGCCGCAGCCAATTGCGGTATAGTACGTCCTCCACCAAAGTACTCTTACCTGAACCGGACACGCCGGTAACAGCAACTAATAGGCCCAGGGGAATGCGAACATCAAGGGTTCGCAGGTTATGAGCTTGGATACCCACAAGGTCCAACCAGTAATTTTTTCGTGGCCTCCTTCTCTGTGTCGGGCGGGCGGGACGGCTGCTGCCTGTGATATATGCTCCAGTCCGAGAGTTTTTGGCCGCAGAGATTTCAGAACTGGGGCCGGCGAACACCGCTTTTCCCCCGCGCTCGCCAGCTCCTGGTCCCAAATCCACCAGGTAGTCGCTGGCACGAATAATTTCCGGATCGTGCTCCACAACCACTACTGTGTTGCCTTGACGCGTCAGGGCCCTGAGGATTCTCACCAGTCTCCGGTTGTCTCTTGGGTGCAACCCTACACTGGGCTCGTCCAAGACGTAGAGAGTATTTACCAGGGGTGAACCCAAAGCACGAGTGAGGTGTACTCGCTGTACTTCACCTCCGGAAAGGCTGCGGGACTGACGGTCCAAGCTCAAATAGCCAAGTCCCACCTCAGACAAGTAGGTAAGTCGTCCAATAATTTCTCTGAAAACCAGCTTGGAAGCAGGATCCGCCTCGAAAATTGATGCCATATCTAGAAAAAAAGTCAGAACCAGGCTGATGGGTAACTGGTTAATTTCGGCAATGTTCTTACCACCGATGCGGTAGAGGAGCGATAGAGGCTGGAAGCGACTGCCATTGCAGGAAGCGCAAGTGCGGTAGGCACGGTAGCGAGATAGAAAAACCCGAACATGCATTTTATAGGTCTTGGTTTCGAGCCAGTGAAAAAAACCGCGGACACCATAGAACTCATCACTTCCTTCGATTACTGCTTCCTGCTGGGCTGGCGATAGTTTGTTGAAAGATACATCCGTAGGAATACCTACAGCGTCACAGAAATCCATGAGATCGTAGTATTCCATCCGCTCTGCGGACCATGGTTTAATTGCACCTTCTTCCAAGGTCAACCTTTGGTCTGGAATCACCAAATCCACATCCACATCGATAACTCTGCCGAAGCCACGGCAGATCTCACAGGCACCCAAGGGACTGTTAAAAGAAAAGAGATGGGGAGAGGCCAAGGGATAGCTAATATCACAGCTGGCGCAGTGATTGGTTGCTGAGAAGGAATGTACTTCTGCGGAAGGGAATAACACCTTCACCTTACCCTCGCCGAAATGGTACGCCTGTTCCATCGAGTCGAGAAGGCGCTTTTTATTTTCCTGACCCCACACAGTTCTATCCACCAATACATCAAGATGCTCTTCATCGGGAATCGACTCATCATCCAGGTGGAGTATCTTCTCCTGGTGCCACAAGCGACGGAAACCTTGAGGCCACAAATAGCCATGAATTTCCTCTGTGGTTCGACCCTTGATGTCCAGAGGAAAAACTATCAAGACTGGGCTTTCTTCGGGGACCTCGGACAGCGAAGACCAAATGGTCTCAGGGGTATCCTCGCAAACAGGCCTGTCGCATTGCTGGCAATGCAGCACTCCGGTCCGGGCAATAAGCAGTTTCAGATGGTCTGCAACTTCCGTTATTGTACCCACAGTTGAACGGGAACTTTTAATGCGGTTTCCTTGCTCTATGGCTATGGCTGGAGGAATGCCAATAATGGACTCAACCTGAGGTCGGTCCAACCTGTCCAGAAACTGGCGGGCATAGGGCGAGAAGGTTTCAACGTAACGGCGCTGACCCTCAGCATACAGTGTGTCCAGGGCCAGACTTGACTTGCCGGATCCGCTCACGCCGGTTATGGCAATGAGCTGTTCCCTGGGGAGATCCAGGGCCAGATCCTTCAGGTTGTTCTGCCTGGCACCCAGTATCCTGATACAGTTGTCATTGCTCATTTATCACTTCTCATTTCGCCTTGATCATCTCTGATTTTCCTATCCGCATAGGAACATCCACTATTAGTAATCACGGGATACTAATCTTCAATGATAAATCACAAAAAAAAGGAGTCAGGAGTCAGAATCCAGAATTCAGAATTAAGGTTTCAGCTTTTGTATTTCTCTTTCCTGACACCTGACACCCGACCCCCTGATCCTCAACATTGACACCTGACACCCGACACCTGAAACCCTGATATTTGTTACTTGGGATTTGGGAAGGCAGAGGTCAGAGGTCAGAGGTCAGAGATCAGAGGGTAGCATAGTTTATTAGAGAATTAGAGAATTAGAAAATTAGTCAAAGAGGTCAGTTATTCACAGATTACCGTTTACTACTGACTACTGGCTACTGACTACTGTTTTTTTAAGTCCAGGTAATGGTGGAGAATCTCATCACATTGGCAGTCAGCGCCGCTAGCCCGGGAGCCAATAGATCGCTGAGGGCCAGATTCAGGTGTCCGTCCAGTTGCTTCAGTTCGTCCTCAACTTCAGCATGGGGACTTAGATTGACACGAACCCCTTGAGAAAAAAGATGATGCGCGGGATCACACAACTCTGGCGGAGTGAAAGCGAAATGCATCTTGCAAGCCAACGGCCGGGCCGAGTAAATGAGGCACTCTTGGGTATCGCTTAGAAAGGAACAACTGTTTTTCGCCAAGCTGTAATTGTGCAAGAGGGTGTCGTATTCGCTTTTGCTTTCAATTTGTTGTTCAATCCCTCCATTAACCAACTGCCTCTTCACCCGATCGAGTACTTGATAGCTTTCAAGGCTTCTACGGAAAAATTTTCCCAACTGCCCAGCCTGTTGGATATGATCATAGATGATAAGAAATTCCCAATTGCTGATTCCGGCAGGCATGTTAAAACAGCAGGCAGCACATCCAGGCCCACAGTAAACCCGCCAGCCTTTCTTCTGCACTTTGCCGATGGTGTAGATGAGGTACTCATCGTACAGCCGGAAGGCCCGCTGGCTCAAACGTCTGGTATCTTCTGGCAGGCTTAGATGCTGGCGGAATCGTTTCACCTCGCTCATGGCCGCAATTTCACGGAAAATGCGTGCCATTTTTGCCATGAGTGGTCTGGACTGGTGGTCGTCCAGTTGCGGGATGACAAGAGCAGCATCGGACTGCTGCCCAGAGATGGGGAATCCAGTCATTCTTAGAATCTCAGTAACCGAAAATATGGGATTTGTTTCGTGTTTCGTGCTTCGATATTTGAATTTTAATAGATACGGCTATGGTGGGCAATGGTTGCCGGAAGATTGACCGAGAAACGCAAAATACAAAATGGCGCTCTGCCCGGCACCTACAGGAGTGTCTTCA
>JAUWKY010000190.1 GCA_030613915.1 Syntrophobacterales bacterium | reverse complement strand
GGTGGGATGTTCTGAGATGTGGTATCGTAGCCTTGGATTCAAGTTGATTTGCACGGTGAGTGCAATCGCCATTCTGGTGATTGGCGTCTACGCCTCGGTGAACATTAGTACCCAAAGAAATCAGCTCATCGAGGAGGTCATCCAGGGTTCTAGCCGGGTGAGTGAGACCATCAAGCGCAGCATGCGCTATGATATGCTCGAGTATGATTCCGAGGGACTGCACCGGGCCATAGACACCATCGGAGCCCAGGAAGGCATCGAAAAGGTGCGCATCTTTAACTACCTGGGGGAAATTATCTATTCCTCTGACAAAGCCGAGATGGGCACCATGGTGGACAAATCTGCCGAACAGTGCTACGCCTGTCATGCCAAAGAAAAGCCCTTCAAAAGGTTGACTACTTCAGCCAGAAGCCGAATTTTCGAAACTGCGGCCGGTCACCGGGTGTTAGGCATGATCAATCCCATTTACAATGAGCCAGACTGCTATACGGCGGACTGTCACATTCATCCTCAAGAGCAGTTAGTCCTTGGAGTCATGGATATTGATGTCTCCCTGGCGGAAGTGGACGCGGTGATCATTAGCAGCAAGAAGAAAATGACCCTTTTCGCGATGGTGGCCATTGTCGGGATTTCCCTCACCATAGGCCTCTTTATCCAGCGTTTTGTGAGTCGGCCGGTAAAGCACCTCCTGAAGGGGACGGAACGGGTTGCTGCCGGTGATCTTGCCACTTCCCTTGCCATCTCGTCCGCTGACGAGATTGGCATTCTGGCCAACTCCTTTGACCAGATGACTGCGCGCCTTCATACCTCCGAGCAGGAGTTAAAGGCCTCCGAGGAAAAATACCGCTCTCTTTTTGACAACGACCCCAATCCGATCCTTGTTTTCGATCGCGCCACCTTCCAGATTATCGACGCCAATATCCGCGCCACTGAGAAGTACGGGTACTCCAGAGATGAGTTGCTCCAGATGTCTTTCCGGGACCTGGGTGATCCAGAGGACGCGGAGAAGATCAGGTCTTCGGTGGTGAAGGCGTGTATCTTTTTGCCCAAGATCAGGCATCGAAAAAAGGATGGCAGCATCATGCACGTGGACATCCATTCATGCCCCCGGGAGCATCTAGGCGAAGATGTAATTATTGCCAATATTGCCGACATTACCGACAGCATTCAGGCCGAGGCTCAACTGATTCAGGCCAGCAAGATGGCCACCCTGGGTGAGATGTCTACAGGAGTGGCCCATGAGTTGAACCAACCCTTGAATGCCATCCTTATCGGCAGTGACCTCCTGAAAAAAATGGTAGCCCGCGGTGAGAACCTCGATCCGGAGTTGGCAGGCAAGGTTTCCCTCGAAATCGCCGCCCAGGTGGAGCGTGCCGCCAACATTATCAATCATCTGAGGGAATTCGGGCGCAAAAGTGACCTTGATGAACTGGAAAAGGTGAATATCAACAAGCCCATTGAAGATGTGTTCACTGTACTCGGGCAGCAGCTCAAACTCAGACAAATTAAAGTGAACCTGGATCTGGATGAAAACGTTCCTCCTATTATGGGGGTGAGAAACCGGGTGGAACAGGTATTTATCAATCTTGTTATGAATGCCAGAGACGCAATCGAAGAAAAGCGGGAGATGACTCCTGGGGAAGCGCTGGAGGGTGTGTTGAGCATCAGCTCCTACCAGGAAAATGGCAAAGTGGTGGCTGTTGTCAGGGATAATGGTAACGGCATGCCCGAAAGTGTAAAGGAAAAGATTTTCGAACCGTTTTTTACCACCAAAGAGGTAACCAAGGGGACAGGGTTAGGGCTGTCTATCAGTTATGGAATTATCAAAGATTATGAGGGTACCATCGAGGTGGAAAGCACGGCAGGGAGTGGTTCCAGCTTCAAGATTAGCTTTCCTGCACTTGCTGCCGACAAGGACCTGCAAAAGGAAAGTCCGGCATGAAAAAATTACTGGTGATCGATGATGAAGCGAGTACTAGGGAGCTGTTGAAAATGTCCCTGGAAAGCGACGGATATACTGTTTTTGTGGCCGAGGACGGTCCCAAAGGACTGGAGATATTTGCCAGGGAGAATCCGCCCGTAGTCCTAACGGATATCAAGATGCCCGGCATGGATGGCATCGAGGTCCTCAAGAGGGTGAAAGAACAGAACCCCGATTCGGAGGTCATTGTCATCACCGGCCACGGGGAGATGAATCTGGCGATTCAGGCTCTCCAGCTCGAGGCATCTGACTTTATTAACAAACCTATAAGTGATGAAGGTCTTGCCGTTGCCCTCAGACGTGCCGAGGAGAAGATCTGGTTGCGGGAAAAACTAAAAGAATACACTGAGGATCTGGAGAGGGTTATCCAGGAAACCAACAAGGAACTGGTAAAACGCCACGAGCTGGAGCACAACATCATTCAGACTTCGATGGACGGAATAATCGCCAATGACCGTCAGGGCAAGATCATCATTTTCAACGAGGGTGCCGAGCGCATATATGGATATACCCGGGAAGAGGCAATCTCAAAGATCCATGTGACCCAGCTCTACCCTGAAGGTCAGGCCAGGCAGATTAAGAAAATGATCTACGGAGACAAATACGGGGGTCCCGGCCGGCTGATCAACTACTCGGTAGAGGTTCTCACCCAAACAGGTAAACTGGTCCCCATCCTGCTCTCCGCGACTATCATTGATGATAAAGGCGAGGAGATGGCAACGGTGGGCCACTTCAAGGATATGCGCGAGGTCAAAAGGCTTGAGGATGAGCTGCTAACAAGCGAGCGCATGGCCACTGTGGGCCAGACCACAGCGGGAATAGCACATGGAGTGAAGAACATTCTCCACGGTATGAAACTCGGAGCCTTCATGATAGACACGGGTTTTGACAAAGACAAACCCGAATCCCTGCGCAAAGGCTGGAACCTGGTGCGGAAGAATATCAATCGAGTATCTAAAATGACCAAAGAAATGCTGAGCTTGGCAAGTACCACCCCGCTCGCTTTCGAGGTGTGTTCGTTGAATGACATCGTGGAAGAGGTCTGTGAGCTGTTGGCGGGGGAGATTAGTAGAAGGGGAATAAACTTGGTCTTTGAGCTGGACCCCTTATTGCCCCAGGTGACGGTGGATCCAGATGGTATCCACACCTGCCTTTTGAATCTTGTGACCAACGCTGTCGAGGCTTTTCCGGAAGACAGCAGTGGGGGCCAGGTGACCGGATCCAGCCGCGAGGAAGGAGAGGCCGGGGTGCATTTAGAGGTCAGAGACACTGGCGAATGTTTGAGCGAAGAACTCCTGTAATGGGTTCTTGAAAATCTGTTCAAGACTAAGGTAGCGCGGGGGACAGGGTTGGGTCTTGCAATCACCCAAAAGATAGTGCACGAGCACGGGGGTACCATTCAGGTAGAGTCCGAGCCCAAAAAGGGTTCTTCCTTCACCATTATTCTGCCAGAGTAGAGTTAGCCCGCATATTTCATGAATGGCCTACTGCGACAGCGGATATGATCTTCCTCCCGGGCGTCCTCGGACCTCATACCCTGCGACCTACTGTTCAAGTACGCCTCGGGTCCGAGTTCCTGCGGTTGCCCGGTTGCAAGCGCATCTTCACTGTCTCGTGACGTCAATTCATAAGATATGTGGGCTGGCCCGTATATATCCGGACTACGGGGTCAACTGAAGCCGCGCGCCCGCCCTGACAAGAGATCCCTCGATACCGTTTAGTCTTTTCAGAGTGGTTATGGGGACTCCTGTCTTCCGGGCAATATGGCTCAGAGTATCTCCTGACTTTACGATATAATGGCCATTGGAAACTTCAGCAAGTCCAATAGAACCACTGCCTTCGAATTTCCGTAAAACCTTAGACACTCTCTCCCCAACTCCTGGAGGAACCTTAATTCTATATTGCCCAGTGGGCAGCTGATGACCAAGAATGTGAGGATTCAGCTCTTTGAGAACTCTATAGTGTGTACCGAGGGCGGAAGCCATATCAGTCAGATGGAACTGCTTGTGAACTCTGACTTGCACAGTGTCGTAGTCTGGAGGTTGGTACATCTGTTCTTTGGCCAGATAGTACCCGTAGCGCTGAGGGTTTTCCATAATGATCTTTATGGCGGTTATGCGAAAAATGAAACGCTCGGTCTCCGAAGGAAGGTCTAGGCTGTAGTAGTCGTTAACCTTTTGCTTTCTTATCTCTCTTTTGAGATGGTACTCTCCGCTGTTATACGCTGCTAAAACTAGAGCCCAGTTATCGAATGTATTCCGGAGGTGCTTAATATGGGTGAGGGCCGCATCAGTGGCTGCCTCAAAATCCAGTCTTTCATCTAGCAGACGGTTTTTGCGAAGGCCGTAATATCGACCAGTACGGGGCATTAGTTGCCACAGTCCGGAGGCCCCCTTGCTTGAACTGATGGTGGTGAGAAGGGCACTCTCGGCCACGGCAAGGTACTTTAGATCGTCTGGAAGTCCTTCCTCCGCGAGCTTTTGTTCAATGTAAGGAAAATAGCGTTGCGCCCTCTTGAGCCATAGAATGACTTGGGGCCTGTTCCAAACAGCTATAGTGAATTCTCGATCCAGCTTCTCCCAAACAACAGGACTTTCAAGTGGAATCGGTTCCTCGCAGAGGACAATATAATGAGGAGGGTTAAGCCGTTCAGAATCGATGTGTTTGGTTCTGAGAGCAAAGGATGTACAAGATGGAAGAAGAGCTATGAGGAAGCCGAAAAGTAAAATGCGAGTGGTTGGTAGGGTGGGGTGAGATTTCGCTCCCATAGTCGACTCCATTACTGGCAGATTTAATGCTCTCCAGATAAGCTAACTAGTGTCCATCCGGAAATACCCTTCCCCTCCCCTGGCGGGAGGGGATAAAGGGGAGGGGGAATTGGTAAATAGCTGAATATAAATTGTTTTTTCACCCCCACCCTCACCCTCCCCCGTCCCCGCTAAACTGCAGCGGGATCTTCGACAAGGGGGAGGGAATTTGTGGGTTTCCGGTAGACACTAGCTAGTGCAGAGTTAGTGCCAAGGGGCTAGTGAACATCTAAAACCTTGGATAATTGAGTCCTTAGTACGTTCCGTCCGGGTTCCAG
>JAUWKY010000284.1 GCA_030613915.1 Syntrophobacterales bacterium | reverse complement strand
CAGAATGCCGAGAATGATTATGACTACCATGATCTCGATCAGGGTGAAGCCTGATGTGGATGTGGAACCGCGAACTCTTGGGTAAACACGGGACATGAGGCTTCCAACAGAGTATGTGTCAACCGAAAAAAATTCTAGGGCACTGGAGTGTGTCTGGCTCCCACCAGCACGTTCACCGAGATGCATTCCCATGCTTACGCCTCCGAGGTGTGAATCTTAGCCCGGATATTTCATGAATTGCTGTCGCGAGACCACGAAGGTGGGCTTGCCACCGGGCAACCGTCCCGCGGTACCGCGGGATGGGTCCGAGGCGTACCTGAACGGTACGTCGCAGGGACCGACACCCGAGGACGCCCGGAAGGACGGCCAAATCCGTGGTCGCAGTAAGTAATTCATGAAATATCCGGGTTAACTGTCACCAACAGACACCAACTCTATTTCAACCCTCCGATTTACAGCTCGCCCTGCCGGAGTAGTATTTGGCAGAAGAGGGTCTTTCTCTCCCATGCCCATGGTCTTTATTTTTTCAGGATCAATCCCTTTACCAACAAGGTAGTTTCGAACGATTTGTGTCCGCGTTTTAGATAGTCTCTTGTTGTACTCAGTTGAGCCCACATTGTCTGTGTATCCGCGGATAACAATTTCATAGTCCGGACTGAGCGCGGCGATGGTGGCAAGCCTGTCAAGTTCTTCATATGCCTCAGGGGCAATGTTTGACGTCCGGTAATCAAAATAGATAATCGGTTTGTAATGCGTAAAAGAAAACGTTTGCTCAGCCTGGTCAATGGACTCTGGATCACGAACGCCAGCTGTCTCCTTTTCAGCAATTGTGCTCACATCGCTGGTTTCTAGTCCATACTCTCTTTCCTCTACATGGATCTTTTTGATTATGTGCTCATTTCCGCGTAGGAGAACAACACGATTGGGCTTGATCTGCAAGACCCTTACATCCCCGATGAAATCCCCCTCATGAACAATCCTGTGATTGAGCACGGCTATACTGTGGGCCCGACTTTCGTCCCAAGCGATTGCACTCAACTCGAGCTCCGGCAGATCATCTGCAACCCACAGAGGTTCAACCATAGAATCTAGTTCGGTAGCCTGCGAGTCTGGTTGCAACCGCGCCTCACCATATGCGACAACTGGTAATGTTCCTTCTTGCTCCACTACCACCCCATCTCCAGGCTCATATTCCCGGTTTTCGGCAAGTTGCGGTACTACGATCGGTTTCTTTATGAGGGTGCGGTGCTCCGTTGTCGCCTGGGTCAGTTTTCCAGTCATTATCGGCAGGTATTTGCTACCCAAACCAAAATACCAGAGACCAAAGGATACCCCAACACACAAGGCCATTGCCGTGCCTGCGAAGGCAGTCCTCATTGACCAGTACTTGGGTCTGGCGGCAAATAAAGGCTGGTAAAGGGGGGCGTCAGCCACACGGTTCACTTGTCGCCTTCCCACCCCTTTTTTGCCTCTCCGGTATGCTTCGTTTAGAGCACGTTCGGAGAGCTGATTTATGAGTCTTGGTGTGCCATGCGCCTTTTTCCATATGGTGTCCAAAGCTCCAGGGGAAAAGAGAGACTGGTTCGTGCAGCCGGCCTTTGCCAAGCGATGGCACATATAGTCAATGGTATTGGCACGATTCATTCTGGCTAAGTGATATCGAAGACCTATTCTCTGGTTTAAGGACTGCAGCCGTGGCTGTTTGAGTGTGTCCAAAAGGAGAGGCTGCCCAGCCAAAATTATTTGCAGCAGATGACCGTCGGCAACCTGCAAATTGGACAGGATGAGAATCTCATCTAAAATGGGGATACCAAGACGATGAGCCTCATCCACTATAACGACTACTGGTTTTCCTTTGCTTTGTTGCCTCAAGAGGTAATCTTGAAGCTCCGCTCGATTACGCCTTCTTGATCCATCTCCAACGGGAATACCCAGTTCTTTATTGACCGATTCCAAGAATTCGCCTTCAGTGAGAAACGGGTAATTGAGATACGCTGATGGGTAGCCTTCGTGGTTATGGAGGTGGTAGCAAATGTGCGTTTTTCCGGTGCCGACCTCACCAAGCAACAGCATAAGGCCGCACCGGTCATGAATACCCTGGCTCAACGTAACCAAACCCTGCCGGTGGTCAGCCGAAAAATAGAAAAACAGTGGGTCAGGGGTATTCCCAAATGGCTTGCATTTCAGACCGAAGCGATCCCGGTACATGTCAAACCCCTTTTGAGGCAAGTGCCTCAAGTGTACTAAAGTGAGCTAAAATGCCTAAAATTTTGTCTTGCCTTCCTTTCACCACAATCCGCATTCCGCAATCCAAACTATCCAACCAGGTGGCTCATCTCAAAGATGGGCAGAAGCACAGCCAGAACCACATAGCCCACAAAAAATGCAAGAAACAGGATCATCACCGGTCCCAGAAGTGAAGTCAAAGTGGTTACGCTACTTTCCACCTCACTGTCAAAAATATCGGCGACCTTAAGCAACATTCCTTCCAGATTACCCCTCTGCTCCCCCACCGAAATCATCTGAATGACCACCGGCGGGAAAATTCCACCGCGGGCAAAAGGTGTCGTTATGCTGGCCCCTTCACTTATTTCCTGGCGCGCCTCCTCTATGGCTTGCCGCAGAATCACATTGTTTACCAGATTTTCCACTATCTCCATGGCGCCGAGCAGGGGCACGCCGTTGTTGAGCAAAGTTCCCAGGGTTCTGGTAATCTGCGCGATCGCTACTTTCTCCACAATGGGACCCACAATTGGCAATCGCAGCAAGAGCCGATGATAACGACGACGCCCTGCATCAGTCTTGACATAATAACGGCCTGCCAAAAAGGCAATGATGAGGACAAGCACCAGGGCAGGCCAGTACTTATGAAAAAGCTCGCTCACTCCAATCAAGACGGTGGTGGGCAGGGGGAGATCTTGCTCCATGTCCACGAAAATCTGGGTGACCTTGGGAATCACGAAGGCCAACAGAAAAACTACCACGCCCAAACCAACAATGAGCATCAAGATGGGATAGGCCAGAGTCGAGCTGACTTTTCGTTGCAAGGCCAACTGCTGCTCTCCGAAATCAGCCAGTCTCTCCACGACCAACTCCAGAGTGCCTGAACTTTCCCCGGCGTGGATCATGGCAGTGTAGACTGAGGGAAACACCGTCGGGTGTTCCCGGAAGGCAGCCGCCAAACTCATCCCTTCTTTGACTCGCTCCCGCACCTGGGAAAGCACCTTGCGCAAGGGAGCTCGCCTCACCTGCTCGAGCACCCCGCTGAGAGCAGAGACAAGAGGTAGTCCCGCCGACAGCAGGGTAGCCAATTGCCGCGTAGTGTTAACCAGCTCAGTTCTTCGCACCCGCTGCAGGGTGAACTGGAACTGGAACCGACTAGGTGTGTCGCTGGTCTCGCCCGCCTGAGTTTCTTCCAGCTGTGAGGGATAGATGCCGTCCGCCCGCAGCTTTTGTCGGGCCGTTCGTGAGCTGTCCGCATCAATAATTCCTTTGCGGCTCTTCCCAGCGCTATCTATGGCTACATACTCAAAGACCGGCATCTGTTCACCAATCGCATAGCTTACGCTACGCGGCATTAGGTTAGAGGACCACTCGACCCTT
>JAUWKY010000240.1 GCA_030613915.1 Syntrophobacterales bacterium | reverse complement strand
CGTGGACATGAATATCCACCCTACGACTGCCTTCTGTCCTCTGATCACTGACCTCTGATCACTTTCCCTCTGCTCCATGCCCTCTGCTCTATGCCTCCCCTAATCCCTCACAGCTACCCTGAGGTAGAGATCTCGCTGGGTGCCGTTCTGCAGCTGCTCCCCTGCACCCGCAAGACGTAGAATTGTCCCGTCCCGAGACTTTGGTGGGACGGTGACTCTGAAAAGCCGCCTTTTGGAACCCGCAGTCACATTCACTAACTTACGAGTTCCCAGCTGAGCTTCCAGGGGGGTAATTACCAGGGTGCCATAGGCAGGTGGGTCATCGCCAGTACCAGCCGTGGCAGCCGGTTTGATAAACTGCAATCGATGACTTTTCTTCTTGGAAGTCTTCTCCCGTATTTGTCGGCTGAGCCCGAATTCGGGAGCTCGCTGAAGTATTTTCAGAAAAATCATTCCGAAAGCGAAGCCGCCGACGTGAGCCCACCATGCAATGCCCCCACCTCCAGCAGGGGTTCCTGCAGCGCTGATGAATTGCAGTAAGAACCAGAGGCCCAGGAAGAAAAAGGCCGGGATCTCGATGAAGTAAGGTATGAAAAAAATAGGGATAAAGGTCAGGATTTTTGAGTGGGGATAGAGCAAGAAGTATGCACCCATTACTCCGGCAATTGCCCCGCTGGCCCCCACTGTCGGGAGCTGAGAGTGCCAGTTTATGAACAGATGGGTGAGGCCTGAAGCGAAACCGCACAGCAGGTAGAAGAAGAGATATCTCACCGGACCTAGTCGGTCTTCTACGTTATCGCCGAAGATGTAAAGGATCCACATGTTACCCAGGAGGTGCCAGAAGCCCCCATGGAGAAACATGAAGGACAGGAATGAAAAAGCCTGTTCAACCAAAGTGAATTGGGTAGCAATTGCGGGTACTGAGTAGCGGGCAGGAACCAGGCCGTAGGTGACAACAAATTGGTGCAGCCTGTCACCCTGGGCTAACTGCAGCAGATATACGAGGCCATTGGCGGCAATGAGCGCGGTATTGATGACGGGGTAGCTTTTCGATTGGATCGTATCTCGAAGAGGTATCATGGGATAAACAATCCGCCTTGAATTCCAGTCAACGTGGTCCGCCCATCTCTGAGACGATACTGCAGAAAAACTCTAAACTCAAGAGCAACCTACAATCTCCATCGGCAGTCCTGGCACAAACGTTGCACCCGATCAGGACGCGATTTAAACGAATAACTCACAGAAATGGACGCAGCCATGGTGGCAGACCGCCGCACACCTACAAGGATCAGAGCAAGATGGCCTGTTGTGGTCCTCACTGATAAAGGGGTCCTTCTGGCAGAGACCAGGGATATTAGTAGCGAAGGGGTTTTTATTAGTTGCGAAGAACCGTTAAGGCCTGAGGAAAAACTCCGGGTGTTCATTATGGCCCCGAATCATCGTCCCCTTGAAATTCCTGCCGAGGTGGCCTGGTCGAATCCTCGCGCTTCCGAACAGGAGAGCAGCCGCAAGGGAATGGGCTTGCGTTTCACGAAAGATTCCAGTGACCAGCGCGAGCGTTTGCAAGATATAGTTGCGCAACACTACAAAACAAAAACCGACCCTACTCTCGAGAAAGAATAACCCACCTCCCGTTCACCCTCCTGTCACACGAGACCAATCGCTTTCTGATAGGCTGTGGAAAAACCACTAACCTCTGCCCTGTAATAAACGGCTATGGGCCCCGACTATTTTCTTACCTGAGCAGCAAAAACTGTAGTGCTATTTGTCAAGTTCCTGTCTAATGATTACATTAAAAGCTTCATGCTATGAACCTGATATTCAATCGGAGAGGATAAAGGAACCATCATGCGCTGTAAGCTTCTTTTTTCGTTTCTTGTCGCAAGCTTGGTCGGCTTCAGTTCTTTTGTTGGAGCGAGTTCGCTAAGCAAGGTATTCAAGAGGGTCAATCCTGCCGTGGTAGTGATCCTCACCAAAGAACATGGATACTCCAGTCTGAAAGCCGGGGAAACGGTCACCATAACCAAAGGTGGCCTGGGTTCCGGCATTGTGATTTCGGAAGATGGGTTGGTCATGACATCCGCTCATGTGGTTCAGGTGGCGGACTCAATAGTCGTTCGGTTTTTGGATGGAACCATGGCCGAGGCCAAGATCATAGGCGCCGCCGCCCAAGCGGATGTGGCCTTGCTGAAACTCGATCATCTGCCTGAAAAACTGGTTGCGGCTGAGTTGGGCGATTCGGATGACGTTCATATTGGAGATGAGATTTTCGTCATTGGGGCTCCCTATGGCATTGATCATACGTTAACAGTTGGCTATATGAGTGGCAGACGAAGGCCTGAAACTGTCTGTAAGCCTCTGGTGCCGATTGAGTTTCTGCAAACCGATGCTGCCATTAATAAGGGCAATTCCGGCGGCCCTATGTTTAACAAGAATGGCAAGGTCGTCGGCATCGTAAGCTATATTCTATCTCAGTCCGGCGGATCCGAAGGCTTGGGTTTTGCGGTCAGCGTTAATACAGCCAAAGAGCTGCTTCTCAATCGAGATTCAGTGTGGACTGGTCTGGAAGCTTATCTGGTCTCCGGTCCCTTAGCCAGGGCGCTAAACGTACCCCAGGAAGCAGGGCTTTTGATTCAACGTGTGGCAAACGACTCACCCAGCGAAAAACTGGGCCTAAAACCGGGCAAGATACCTGTGCAGATTGCTGGAGAGCGAATTCTCATAGGTGGTGATATAGTACTTGAAGTGCAAGGTATACCTATTTCCAACGATTTTAGGGAAACATGCCGGATAGGGGAGAAAACCGCGGGACAGAACCGCGGGGGCAGCATGGATATGAAGGTGTTGAGAGGCGGCGAAGTCGTGAATCTTTCCGTCTCAGCGAGTTCAGAGTGATTCCCCTTTTTTATGGGGTTTTCCAGGTGATCTGCCCGTCCTTGCCGAGCAAGACCAGGGAAGAGACCGACCTTTTTTCGATGGTGCCGGTTCTCTTTAGTTTGGTAAAGTCCATGGTTCCAAGTATCGCACGTTCATTCTCGGCTTGATCATAGAGCGCCAGATAAGGATCGCCGTCATCGTCTAGGGACAGGGAAATCCGCTCTTTGCCGGCTTGATCCCGCAGGGTCACATACGGTTGCCTTTCTGCTCCTAAGCCGACGGTGGCGCGATGGTTACCTTTGTTGTCGGCAAAGGTCAAAACCGGGCCTTCCTCCGGTGATGTTAGACTAAAGACGGCACGAAACTGGCCATTCTTGTTAAACAATACTATTCCCGGCCCACCTGCATACATTCCCCAGGTGGATAGGATTTTGCCATCTTTATCCACCAAACGGAACTCTTCTGCGATAACGACTCTTGCGGGCCCGGACTTTTTTTTAGCCAAAGCGGGTGTACCCAAGAAAAACTGGCTTGTAAGGATGCCACCCACCAACCCAGCCAACAGCGATAGCACAAGTAGTAGGCTAAATTGTTTTTTATTCATTTCCCTCTCCTAAATATTCCATGTCCACGGTGACTTCATCCAAGTCCGGCGCTCCATCGAGGGTCTGATCCAGGAATGCTGCGGGATAGTATCTCACGATTGCCTCAAGGATGTCTTGTCGAGAAGCCACAGCCACTTCGATGCTCATGCCTGTCACCATGCGCAGAACCTGGATGGCAGAAGAGTCAAGGGGAGCCGCCATTGCCACCACCAGCTTTCCCCCTGCCAGCTCCACCGGCACAATCACATGAGTTGTTGCCACTTCCGCCGTTACCAGTGAGGTGACCTGCGGTGGTATTTCCCTTTCTTTCAGGCTAATGAATGGGAATCTCAACTGCCTGGCCAGGGCTCTGGCTATATTGTCGTCATCCAGAAGCCCCAGGCCTATCAGCAGCTGGTCGATTGTCGGGCTCTTTTTCTCCTCGCCTAATGCCCCGAGCAAGGTCATTTCATCGACGATTCCCGCCTCCACTAAACATTTACCAAGTCTCTGAACACATTGAGAAGTTGTTGGGCTTTCAGCAGCTTCCCCCTGGGAAGTTTCATCTTCTTGAAAAAACCTGAGGGTTACGCTGCCGACTTTTAGTCTGTCGCCGCTTGCAAGTATTGCCTTTTCGAGCTTTTGCCCATTGACAAAGGTACCATTACGGCTGTCCAGGTCTTTGACCACAGCCTGACCTCTCACCCTGCCAATCACGGCGTGGCGTTTTGAGACGGTGCGGTCTGGCAGCGGTATGTCATTGGTCGACTGCCTGCCGATGATCATCTTGGCATAAAAAGGGAAGACTCTCTTTTTCGTGAGTTGGGTTTCGAGGATAAGGCAAGACTTGATCATAAGCTGTCCACCTATGAGTTCGGGCAAAATACCAGATAGATTGCCAAAGCGAAATAGTTTCAAAAACCAGAATAATCAATGACGATTTGATTGAAACCTTCCGG
>JAUWKY010000304.1 GCA_030613915.1 Syntrophobacterales bacterium | reverse complement strand
ACTAATTTATCGATTTTGTTTTGAACATTGGAGCATTTGAAATTCGGATTTGTTTCGTGCTTCGTGCTTCGGATTTCTAACTTGAAAACATAACTTCGCTATGCGCTCTGCGCTATGCGTCTCCCTTTCCCCGCGTCGTTGCGTCACCGGCTGCGTCCGAAGTACTCTGGTCATACGTCCGCAAAAACTCGAGTAGGTCGCTCATGTCTTCCGGCAACGGTGCCGAGAGGTCGAGGCTCTCTCCGGTGGCGGGGTGTTCCAGTACCAATCTGCGAGCATGGAGCATCTGGCGCTTCACCTTGCTAAGGCGAGCGCGCACCAGCGGATTCTGTACAGATAGAACCCTCTTTTTGCCGCCATAGGTGCTATCTCCCACCACTGGATGATGACCGTGGGCAAAATGTACCCGGATCTGATGGGTCCTGCCGGTCTTTATCACCACCTTCACCACAGAAACGTCCCCAAACCCATCCTCTAGCCACCAGGAGGTGAAAGCCTCACGGCCGCCGGCTACGATTCCCATCTTCTTGCGATTTTTTGGATGTCTCTGAATAGGAGCTGTGAATTTGCCAGAGGACTGCTGCAGCCGACCATAAACCACAGCAGTGTACTCCTTGTGGACGTGCCTCTCCTGAAATAGACTACTTAGATGGCGGTAGGCGGGATTGTTCTTCGCCACCACCAAAATTCCGCTGGTATCCTTGTCCAGTCTATGTACAATGCCTGGTCTCAACGGCCCCCCCAGGTCTGCCAGCTGGTCACAATGATGGAGAAGGCCATGCACGAGGGTGGGTTTACCATGGCTGCTGGCGGGATGGACTACCAGGCCAGGCGGTTTGTTGAGGGCGATTAGATGCTCGTCTTCAAAAACTATGTCCAGAGAGAGGGGTTCAGGAGTCAGTTCAGAAGGCTGGGGTGGAGGCACAGATATGGAGACCTGTTCTCCAGATCTCAGGCGATAGCTCGGTTTTTGGGGCTCACCGCCAACCAGTATTAGGTTGTTCTCAATAAATCGCTGAATCTGATTGCGAGAAAGTTCTAGGTCCATGCGGCTCAAGAACACGTCAAGCCTAGAGCCTGCATCTTGCTGAGAGACTTCGAACCTATATTCGGACACACTCCCCTTCAGTCGAAACGGCGACTGGGTGACGCGGCGGCACGGCGAAAAATGTGACTTACAGCAACAACAGTCTTTTCGCCGGTTCGCCGTATCTCCGCGTCGATTCGTTGCTCGGCGCACCGCCGTCGTTTGTCTACCTAGGCGGAAAATATGGCCGCACGGTCGGCGCAACTAATGACGGCGCTGTCTTTGTTCCTCTTTTAGTGTGGTAAAAATCATGCGACCAGCAGTGGTCTGGAGGATGCTGGTTACCGAGGCTTCCACCTCCTCACCAAGATGCCTGCTGGCATTCTCAACCACCACCATGGTGCCATCGTCCAAGTAGGCAACGCCTTGCCCTTGCTCTTTGCCCTCCCGCATAATCTGCAGGTGAAGCACCTCGCCAGGTAGAACCATCGGTTTGAGGGCATTGGCCAGTTGATTGATGTTGAGAACAAGCACCCCTTGGAGCTGCGCCACCTTGTTCAGATTGAAATCGTTGGTGACAACCTTGGCATTCATCTCCCGGGCAAGGGCGATGAGTTTGGCGTCCACCTCTTTGATGTCCGGATAGTCGTCGTCCACCACTTTCACCTCGACAGTATCACCCTTTTGCATACGATTGAGGATGTCGAGGCCCCTTCGCCCTCTGGCGCGCTTAAGGCTGTCGGCAGAATCGGCGATGTGGTGCAGTTCCTGGAGAATAAACTGGGGGATGATCAGTGGACCTTCTAAAAAGTCGGTTTCGCAAATATCGGCAACGCGCCCATCAATGATGACACTGGTATCGAGAATCTTGCCACCATCCTTCTTCTGCGACCCTTTGGCAAAAAACCCCCAACCCGGCCATCTGAATTCCTCCACTTTTTTGCCCCCCAAAACCAGGCCCATGTAACCAAAGACACAGCTCAAAATCACCGAAATGGATATGCGGATTGTGCTATTCTGCAGGCCGCTGAAGGCATAACCCAGCAATTGGGCAATTACCAGTCCTAGAAAAAGACCGAAGGTACCGCCGAAGATCACCTTGAGTGGTGCTTTTTTTATGATTTTTTCTATGGATAATGCAAGAAGTGCAAAAATGAATCCGGCGAGTGCCCCTATCCACTTAACCCAAATACCCAAGGTGTGTGTAATTGGCAGATGCGAGGCCAGCAGATATCCACTTACCGAACAAGCCAGAACCAGAAGCAGACGGAGAATCGTCTGGGCTGTATTCACAGTGTACTCACCTCCTTTCTATCATTGATTTTTCTTCAAGGGCCAGACCGGAAAAGTGAAGCAACATGTATGCCTCAAAAAACGAGTGTGGCCCGTGGAATCACCTCCTTCTCGCCCCACACATGACTGGTCTGTCCACACGTTTCAGGGCTCATGACCAAAAATACCGTGAATGTCTTTTTCAACTTGGCTCTCATCCAAATCTTGGGCTATGGACATCTCTTTCACCAGAAGGCTACGGGCAGTATCCAGCATCTTGCGCTCACCAAAGGAGAGTTCCTTATCCTCACGAAGGATAAAGAGATCACGCAAAACCTCAGCCAATTCGAACACGGAGCCAGTCTTGATCTTATCCATGTACTCACGATAGCGCCGGTTCCAGGTCTGATTGTCCGGTACGATCTCTCTTTCCTTGAGAATCGCGAATATCTGTGGCACCTGATCGGCATCTATCACTTGACGCAAGCCCACGCTATCCACGTTATCCAGGGGAATCATTATGATCATGCCGTTGTCCAGAATACGCATGATATAAAAATCCTGTTTGCTGTCAGAGATCAATTTGCTCTCGATGGATTCAATCACCCCAACGCCGTGAGCTGGATACACGGCTAGGTCACCAATATTAAACATGACTGCCTACATCCTTCCAGAAATACGACTGCCAGCAGACCGGACTCAGAGGCCAACGCCAACCTCTAAGCCATCTCTCTGCATAGACTGCCCAGTAAAAGCTGCAAAAGACGATTCTTGCTGAAAAACTGCTATGGTGTTATGTTTGTCTTGCCTGATTCAGTCCCCACTCCCCTTCGCGGTAGCCAAGCGTACCCCCGTTTAGAAAAAGCGCAGAAACAGATCCTATGTATTCTAACACAAAATGATACCATTATCAGCAACTCCTTAAAGGCAAAGTTGACAGTACCGTTCCATAGGGTAGAAGGTCAAACCACGAAGATCACAAAGAGCACCAAGATGAGACAGCGACCTCCGGCAAAGCCGGAGGCTTGATTTGTGAACCGCTC
>JAUWKY010000191.1 GCA_030613915.1 Syntrophobacterales bacterium | reverse complement strand
CACGTGAGTTTATTTGAAGTGAAAGAGATCAGCAAGAACTTCGGCGGTCTCATGGCAGTGGGCGGGGTGAGCTTCCAGGTAGAGCGGGGTGAGATCTTTGGACTCATTGGCCCCAACGGCTCTGGCAAGACCACCATCTTCAACCTCATTAATCAATACTTCCCATTGACTGCCGGCGATATCTTTTTCAAGGACAAGAGCATCAAGGGCATGAAGACCTATAAGATCTGCCATCTCGGCATCGGTCGCACCTTTCAGGTGGTCAAGCCCCTCAAGCGCATGACCGTGCTGGAAAATGTCATGGCCTCCGCCTTCTGCCGCGTTAATACCCTCGGGGAAGCCCGGAAGATGGCTCTGGAGATGCTGGAGTTCTGCAACCTGCAATCGGAAAAGGACAAGTCTGCCGCGAGTCTGCCCATTGCCGGGCGCAAGCGTTTGGAGATCACCAGGGCCCTGGCCACCAAGCCCGAGCTGCTCCTCTTGGATGAAACCGCCGCGGGGCTAAATACCGCGGAACTGGACGAGGCCATAGAATTGATCCAGAGAATTCGCGACCGCGGCGTGACCATCATTATTGTCGAGCACATTATGAAGGTCATCATGACCATCTCTGATCGCATCCACGCCATCAATTATGGTCAGACCATTGCCGAAGGCACCCCTGAAGAGGTTGCCAATAACAAAGAAGTCATCGAAGCCTACCTGGGAGAGGAGTCCTATGCTTAGGGTTGAAAATATTGACGTTTCCTACGGTGATCTGCAGATACTCTGGGACGTCTCCTTCGAGGTGAACGAGGGCGAAATAGTCGCGTTGGTTGGCGCCAACGGCTCCGGCAAATCCACTACGCTCAAGACCATCTCGGGCCTCTTGCGCCCTGCCAATGGCAGCATCCTCTTTCAAGACCAGCAATTGCACAAGATTCCCGCCAACAAAATTATCGAACACGGCGTTGTTCATGTGCCCGAGGGTCGCCGTCTCTTTCCGGAGATGACGGTGCGGGAAAATCTAATTATGGGCTCCCTTACTCCCCAGGCCAAAGCGAAACGGAACGAAAGCATGGAGTGGGTTTTCGGTCTCTTTCCCAGGTTGCGCGAGCGGGAAAAGCAGATGGCAGGCACCCTTTCCGGCGGCGAGCAGCAGATGGCTGCTGTGGGCCGCGGCCTCATGGCCCTGCCAAAGCTAATCATGTTCGACGAGCCTTCCCTGGGGTTGGCCCCCATTCTGGTGGCTGATATTTTCAGGATTATCAAGCGCATCAACCAGGAAGGTGTAACCGTGTTCTTAACCGAGCAAAATACCAAACAAAGCCTGGAGATAAGTGACCGCGGCTATGTCCTGGAAAATGGCCGCGTTGTGCTGAGCGGCACCGGACAGGAACTTCTGGACAACGAGCACGTCAAACAGGCCTACCTGGGCATATAGACGCCAACAGTTCACCACGAAGAACACGAAGAGTTGGAATTTTAGATTGTTGATTGTAGATTGCAGAATGATGCTCTATGCCTTCCCAAATCTACAATCTGAAATCTAAAATATCCCTTTGTGTGCTTTGTGGTTCTTTTTTTGTTTGTCCGCTTTTGTTATGGTTGAAACTATGACGGAAGTAGTTTTCATTGAAGTCACTGCGAGCCGAATGGAAATGCGGGCCTGTGAGATAGCAGAACACAGCTACGCTCAGGGTGAAAGACTACAAATCATCGCTATAGATGAAGAGCAGGCAGCACGGCTGGACGATTTGCTCTGGACCTACAAGCCCGACAACTTTGTCCCTCACAGCCTCTGGAAGAGCATGGACAATGAGTCTGCCCAGCCGGTTGTTATCACAACCCGAAAAGAACGGGTGCCAGGGATCGCATCTCTTTTGACCATGGATTACTGCCCGGTTGAAATGGTTCAACAATTCTCAAAAGTTATCCATGTGGTGCTGGTGGACAACCAGGAGCGGCTGGAGGCGAGTCGCCGTTACTGGACTCTGCTGAAAGATGCCGGTTTTTCGCTGCGACACCAGAGCCGCTGACCTCTCAAATATTCCCTCTCCACCCTCCGGGGGGAGAGGGCTTCGGCCGTGAGCTCAGCCGAACGGTAAGGGTGAGGGGGGGCTATTTTGGCTGGATGGTGGAAAAGTTTCAGGGATAGCTGCAAATACCTCGGGGCCAGCCTGGCCATTATCCTTGTTAAGCGTAAATTGGGGCGGCGTCCAAATGATTGGACATTATGGTTGACCTTAGGCCGTCTCTATGGAGTCGGCTACCAGTGGCCACAAGCAATTGACGCTCTCAAAAAAGCCCGCAAACTTGATCCTCACAACGAGATAATCGCCCAACAGCTTAGCCAAACGAAAGAAGCTGCCAAACAGGATTCGCCTACGAAACGTTAGCCCGGATATTTTATGAATCGCTCGTATAAAATCACCATATTGCCTTTGATTTTTGCACTAGTTCTGGGTTTATTCGCTACGAATCTCGCCTCTGCTCAGTGGAAAATCCAAAAGACACCACCCCCCGTCCAAGACACGGATCTTTCGGTCTCTCCTTCAAGGGGCCCGGTTGACGCGCCAGTGGTCATGGGGGTGTTCAGTTGTTTTCAGTGACCTGCTTGTGCGAGGATCGCGCCTCGCCTCGAGCAGTTGCTCGAGAAATTCCCCCTTCAGGTGAAACTGGTCTTCAAAAGCTTCCCCCTGGCAAAGCATAAATTCGCCAAAAAGGCTGCTGTTGCTGCATTCGCTGCGCGAAGACAGGGGAAATTCTGGGAGTATCACGATCTCTTATTCGAGAATGTCGACACCCTGAGCGACCAGAAGTTTCGGCAAATTGCCCGCGAGCTTGGTTTGGACCTGGAGAGATTTGAAAAGGACATTAACGATCTCAAGATCGTTGCAAGGATCAATCAGGATATCAGGCTCGGGGCCTATATGGGAGTGAGAGGCACCCCCACCGTCTTCATCAATGGCACGGTCTCCAGGGCCAGGACCTTGGAAGCTCTTGAGGCAGCTGTCGAGAATGAGTTGGAAAAAGCCAGAAAAGGGCCGGTAGTAAGCGGTGGGGGCAAAGGGTAGGGGGACGTTGCTAGCTTAAGAATGCGCCAATATCTTCCCGCCGGTGAGTTATGAGACTGTCAGGCAAGCTCGCTAAAAATAGCTTGCCGTAGGACCTCTTGAACAAACGACCGTCCAGAACGGCCAGGATTCCCTGGTCACTGGCCCTCCGGATCAACCGACCAAGCCCTTGCCTGAGGGCAAGAACTGCACTGGGAACCTGGTAGTCCCAGAAAGGATTCCCACCAGCTTCCGCGATCTTTTCCAAGCGCGCCGCCACCAGTGGATCATTTGGAGCTGCGAAAGGCAGTTTATCAATGATCACACAACTCAAGGTCTCTCCCGGCATATCCACTCCCTGCCAAAATGAGGCAGTGCCGAGCAGCACCGAAGAGGTATCCTCTCGGAAACGCTTGAGCAAAGTAGCCTTTGGCTGTTCGCCCTGCACCAGCAGTTTGAATCGTTCCAGATGAGACAGCCGGGAATAGACCTCTCTTAGATTGCGATGGCTGGTGAAGAGGATGAATGCTCGCCCCCCGGTCTCTTCCAGAATTGCTGCTACTTCCTCAGTGACTGCCTCTACGAAATTTGGCGAATCCGGCAATGGTAGGTGTTTCGGCAGGTAGATCACCGTTTGCTCCCGATAGGAAAAGGGAGTATCAAGGATCAGTCCCGCCGTTTCTGGGGATAGCCCCAGTCTATTTTTGAAAAAATCCAGATTATCGCCTACAGCGAGGGTAGCGGAGGTAAAAATGAATGGCATCGGCCGGTGAAACAGGTGCTCCTGTAGGATGGGCGCCACTTGCACTGGCGAGGCCCAGAGGAACTTACCCTTACCTCTCGTCTCATACCAGTAAACATAATTGGCATCGCTTTGATTCAGAATCAACTCTAGGCTCTGTTGAACCTCTTGAGCACGCCGATGACACGCCGACAATCCCTCACTGAGGTCTTGGTGACGAAAGAGCTCGGTTATGAGCTGTTCCAAAGCTTGACTCAGTTGCAACCACCGTTGGTGAAACTCCCCGCTCATAGATTCAGATAGGAGCCGTTGCCTTCTGTCACTGAAGGGAAACATTTCAAAGAATCGGGTGCTCAACTTGCCGAGACTTTGTAGTGAAGTGGTAAGGGAGCTATCCTTGCTCCGCGCTGCCCCCATCTCCCAAGAGATGTCACGAAAAAGTTCAAACAATCGATAGCTACTTACCTGGATGCTGAAGTAGTTGTTTGCAGTTTCTTCCAGAAGATGTGCCTCGTCGAATATGACCACCTCATACGGGGGAATCACCTGCCCGTAGCCACCGGACCGGACCGCCAAATCCGCAAAAAAGAGGTGATGGTTGACTACGACGATTTCCGCAGTAGCTGCCTCTTGTCGTAGCAAGGTAAGAAAGCACTGTTCGAACCTGGCACATCTCTGCCCCAAGCATTGGTCCGCCCGTGCGCTTATTTGCTCCCACCCCACAAAATCATCCGGCAACCAATGGATCTCTGACCGGTCTCCACTCGTAGTTTGTTGAGCCCAGTCAACAAGTTCTTTGCTTACGGTCCCCTCAAAACCAGGAAGTAGCTCAGGCTGTTCTATAGAGCGGTGAAAGCGGTACAAACACAGATAATTTGCCCTTCCCTTCATACAGACTGCCCTGAATGGCTGGGAAAGGTTTCTATGCAGGAAAGGGATATCGCGTTCCAGCAATTGATCTTGAAGTGTTTTTGTCCCTGTTGAAATAATCGTCTTTTTCCGGCTCAGCACAGCTGGGATGAGATAAGCCAGGGTTTTTCCTGTGCCGGTCCCAGCCTCTATTATACTCTCCCGTCCCTCACCGATGGCTGCCTCTACCTCCCGGGCCATAGTTTCTTGGATAGAACGGTATTCGTAGTCGCCGAGAGCCTTGCTCAACAGACCATCTGGGCCGAAGATCTTTTGCATTTTTATACAAAAGTTGAAAAATATAGAACAATCAGCATGATTCCTAATCGCCGCGCCCCCGCGTCACCTTGTCTCCGCGTCGGTGCGACTAAGACTGA
>JAUWKY010000023.1 GCA_030613915.1 Syntrophobacterales bacterium | reverse complement strand
CCTCAGTCGGTGGACAGTAGTCGTCCAGGGATTCTTTCTTTGGCTGCTGCTTAACCTGAATCATTTCTCTGTCGTTCCTTTCATCTGCTCGAGTAAAGAATCCGGGCCCAAAGGACCAGGCTTTGGGCTGCCCCCAGAGGGGGGCTTCAATGGTCTTTCCCATCTTGCGGCAGGCTGCTGGAGTGATAGAGTATTGCAAAATATCAAATTCCAAGCACCAAATTACAAACAAATCTCAAATTCCAATATTCAATGACCAAAACAAAAAATAGGTTTCGAATTTCGAATTTTGGTCATTGTGATTTGTTTGATATTTGTGATTTGTGATTTTGAATTTCTGATACTCTAATGCCCTAGTACTCCCAAACAGCTTGCAATCTTTACCGGCAAAGCCATTGGACTCTGAACTTGCCATAAGGACCAGGTTTTCGATCTTGAATACAAAAGGCGGGGTTTAACCCCGCCTTACTGTTTCGCCTCATAAAAAGTACTATGTAAACCCTAACGTTGCAGACCTACTCCGAGGAAAAACGCGCTAGAGTGCGCTCCCGCCGAGGGCGGGACTACGCACAGGCTCGGTCAGGAAGAAGCGTACTTCACCGTACGTGAGATCCTGGCCGAGGCGAGCACAGCCGCAGATGGTGTGCTATAGTGCGAGCCTAGCGATTTTGGCCGGTGTGGGTCTGTAACGTTAGGGTTGAGGACGAGGTGAACATGTGTTGGCTTCTCTTGATTCTGTTGTTTTGGATGTCGGTGGTAGCAATGACCTACTTGATCTTCTACTATGAATCCGCCAACGGGTCGCACCTGGAGATTCTGCGCTCGCGGGGTACGGTATCTCTGCTGCTATTCAGGGGTTTTCTCTGGAGTTTAT
Source organism: Syntrophobacterales bacterium (assembly GCA_030613915.1). Taxonomy (GTDB): domain Bacteria; phylum Desulfobacterota; class Syntrophobacteria; order BM002; family BM002; genus BM002. The sequence goes on along the minus strand of JAUWKY010000023.1, from coordinate 11,376 downwards.
ATAGTCATCTTATGGTTCTGGCGACAACAACGACAGCATTGTACCGCAGTTTCTATCGCTTACCTCCCGGGCCGGCAGAGCGGACACCGGTTATCTTTGTACACGGTCTTTACCATAACCACACAGCCTGGTATCTCTACCTGCGTTGGTTTCGCAAATGGGGCTGGCAGCATGTTAAGGCAGTGAATTTGCGGGGAAAATTTCGATCCATTCAAGATTTTGGCAGAATCCTGAACGAAGAAGTTGATGAGGTTTTAAGAGAAACAGGAAGCAATCAGGTGGACCTGGTGGGCCATAGCATGGGTGGCCTTGTGATTCGTTCCTATCTGGCGAATAATCCTGTAACCACTAAAGTCCGGAGGGTTGTTACCTTGGGTAGTCCACATGCCGGCTCAAAACTGGCGGTTTTGGGCTTGGGCGGTGCGGTGAAAGAGATGATTCCGGGCAGTCCTTTTCTGGAGGAACTGAATCGGGAACTTCAGATGCCGGAAAGCGGCCGCTTTTGTGCCATCTACACCATTATAGACAACTTGGTCCTCCCCAATGAATCTGCCAAACTCACCGGCGATGGGGCCGAGAATATAGAGACTCGAATAGTAAATCACGTAGGGTTGTCGTTTTGCAAACACACGGCGCGCTTGGTCAAGCAGTGCTTGGAAGAGCCCTGAAGGAAAAAAAATTCCAAATCACAATTACTGAGGTTTCAGGTTTCAGTGTTTTTGTTCTTCTTCCCTGACACCCGTAATATTGGGAGAGATAAATGGATCGTTTGCAGTGCGCCAAGTGCGGCGAAAGCTTTTACTTTGATCTGGAACTCGAGGGCATGACTGCTGAGTCCGGCGAGAAAATGCCCTTGGCCTGCCCTCATTGCGAGCATGCATGGTCGTACTACAGGCCTGAAGAGTAAGAAGGAAAAGGTACTCTCCACTGAGGACGCAGAGCGCAAGGCGCCACGGTGAAATAGAAAAGGTTGCTAGAGGTGTGAAGGGGTTGGCAGGTTTAGGCAGCACGAAGACGTGCTGAGAACCAATGCACCTTGTCCTCGTGGAACTTGACCATAGCTTTCTGAAAAGCGTCTAGTTTGTCGCAGTCTCGCATGCAAAGTTCTCTATCTTCGTCCAATCTCGAACAACCGCGGCAGGGACTTTCGATGGTCTTAATGATCATCCTTGCATTGTAGTCCATTTTCGCCCCCTCTCGCTTGAAGGGCGAGCTTGGGGTTCATAGGATTTAATCTTTTTTCATTTTACCAAACTTTTGTTCCCTGTCAATCAAAATAGGAATCGATCTGGTAACCAAACAACAGCTTCTGGAGTGCAAGTAATGACAGAATGGCAGCAGCGACTAGCCAGGCGACTTGAGGCGGCCAGGGGTGACAGGCCCGTGGATCTCCTTTTTCGGGGAGGAAAAGTGGTCAACGTTTTCACTGGGGAGCTGGCCGCAACCTCCGTTGCCGTATTCGATGGCGTGGTTGTGGGTTTTGGGGAGCGTCAGGCCAATGAGGTTGTCGAACTCGATGGCGGGATACTTTCCCCAGGCTTTATTGATGGCCATTTTCATCTGGAAAGCAGTCTGCTTATGCCAGCCGAATTTGCTCGGGCAGTACTTCCCCACGGTACCACAACCGTGGTGGCTGATCCTCATGAGATTGCCAATGTTGCAGGTATTGCCGGTGTTCAATTTATGCTCGAGGCGAGCGAGGACATCGGGCTCGAGGTTTTCTATATGGCCCCTTCCTGTGTGCCCGCAACTCACCTGGAGACAGCTGGAGCGGAATTGAGCGGGAATGACATTGAGAAATTAGCCCAACATCCCAGGGTTTTAGGACTCGCGGAGGTGATGAATTTCCCAGGGGTGATTATGGGGGACGAGGCAATTTTGGACAAACTTGAGCGTTTTATGGACAAAACTATTGATGGACATGCCCCCGGACTCAGCGGTGCTCAACTAGATGCCTATTTATGCGGGGGGATTGGCTCAGATCATGAGTGCACTCGTCTTGAAGAGGCCAGGGAAAAGCTCGGCAAAGGGATGCACATCATGCTGCGGGAAGGGAGTCAGGCTCGAGACTTGGAGGCGCTGGCTCCGTTGGTGACCTCTCAAACAAAACAGCGCTGCATGCTAGTCAGTGACGACTGCCATCCGGAAGATCTGCTGGAGCAAGGGCACATGAATCGGGTCTTGAAGAGGGCAATGGAATTGTCCATCGACCCGATAACCGCTATCCAGCTGGCTAGCCTTAATCCGGCCCGCTACTTCGGCCTGCGCACCCTGGGTGCTATTGCGCCAGGATATCAGGCCGACATGGTGTTGCTCAATTCCTTGCAGCCGCTGCAAATCGGTCGGGTGTACAAAAAAGGAAAACTGGTAGCAGAAAATGGTAAATGCTTGCTGGCCAAGAAACCGGTGGCGGCAAAGGTTCAACTGGTTTCAATGAACCTCGAGGAGTTGAACGAGGAAGACCTGCGCCTGCAAGCTCAGGGCTCTGAGATGCGGGCCATCCGTGCCGTTCCAAATACACTTATAACTGAGGAAGAGATAGTTACTGTGGCAGACCGTCAGGGTCAGGCCGTAAGCGATGCGAATCGTGACTTGCTGAAAATAGTAGTGATTGAACGGCACCAGGGTAGTGGTCGCAAAGGGTTTGGCTTTGTTCGCGGTCTCGGCCTGCGTAAGGGAGCGCTTGCTTCCACGGTGGCTCACGACTCTCACAATCTGATTGTGGTAGGAGTAAGTGATTCGGATATGGTAGTTGCCGCCAACACTTTGAGAGAGCTGGGTGGTGGACTGGTGGTGGTCAGTGATGGTCAGGTTCAAGCGCAGCTACCGCTGCCTGTTGCCGGGCTCATGACAGCTGCTTCTTTGGAACAGGTGGTGGCATGGAAAAAAGAAGTCAATCAAGCTGCCCTGGAGTTGGGGGCAACTTTGGAGCATCCCTTCATGGCTCTCTCATTTCTGGCCTTGCCGGTCATACCCAAACTGAAGCTGACAGATCAGGGACTCGTTGATGTGGAGAGTTTTACTCATGTGCCCCTGTTTGTCTAAGGCATAGGGCATTAGGGCAGAGGTCGGAGATCAGAGGTCAGAGATCAGAGGACACCCGCCTTCGCCTGATGGCTTCGGCGCGCCAAGGAGGACCGAGTATAGAAGACAAGTTGGTCAATTAGAAAATTTGAGAATTAGAAAATTCGTCAAACAGATAAATTGTTTACCGCTCACTGCTTATCGTTTACCATTTACCATTTACGATTTAACTAATGGCCTAATCGACTAATTAACGACTTCAACGGTTTCTACGATTTGAACGACTTGAACGGTCGGTGAATATGCAAAGGTTCATCGAGTATTTGAAAACCGCTCCGCTCCCAGGCGCCCGGTTGGTGCATCATGAATTCATTCCTAGTGCTGGTGTTATCTATGGAAACCTCGATCCACCGCTTGCCCCGTCCTTGCGCTCAGCTCTGGCCAAAGAGGACATTAGCAGGCTTTACCAGCACCAAGCGGAAGGTCTTTCCCGTTTTCGAAAGGGAGAGAATGTGGTTATCGCCACACCCACTGCCAGCGGTAAGTCGCTGATCTACAACCTTGCCCTGGTAGAGTTGCTGAGTAAGGAAAAGAATGGTCACGGCCTTTACCTCTTTCCCCTTAAAGCCCTGGCGCAAGATCAATATCAGGCCTTCGTCTCATTCAATCAGGAACTGCCAAGCGAACTGCAGCTGGAAGCTGCCGTGTACGATGGGGATACCCCTCCGAGTCGCCGCCGCCGCATAAAAGAGAACCTGCCCCACCTGATCATTTCCAATCCGGATATGCTCCACTTCGGACTTTTGCCTTTCCATCAGCAGTGGGAAGATTTTTTTCGAAACTTGCGCCTTGTGGTAATCGATGAAGTACACACCTACCGAGGTATTTTTGGCTCACACCTGGTTCAAATTCTGCGGAGGCTGCAGCGGGTGTGTCAGCTGTACGGGTCCGAGCCCAGGTACATTCTGCTTTCAGCTACTATTGCCAATGCAAGAGATTTTGCCAATCGCTTAACCGGGATGAAATTTCGGGCAGTTGAGAAAAACGGCGCCCCTCAAGCAGGGCGGCATTTCTTTTTCATTAACCCTGACAGTAGCGCCACCACTGTGGCTGGACGTCTGTTTGTAAAGACTCTGCAAGAGGGGCTCAAGACCATCGCTTTCACTCAATCGCGCAAGCTTACTGAAATCCTCCACATGAATGTTGCTGCGGCCGCCCCTGAGCTTGCTACAAGAGTCAGTTCCTACCGTGCCGGTTTTCTTGCCGAGGAAAGGCGGGAGATTGAAAGGGGATTGGCCAGCGGTTCTGTGGCTGGAGTGATCTCCACCAGCGCCCTGGAGATGGGCATCGACATTGGCGGCCTGGATAGTTGCATCCTTGTAGGTTATCCAGGGACTATTATCAACACCTGGCAGCGCAGTGGCAGGGTAGGGCGGGGAGATCGAGATTCACTGGTGATTCTGATCGCCCAGCCAGATGCTCTCGATCAGTACTTCATGCGCCACCCCGGAGACTTTTTTCAACGACCCTTCGAGGCAGCAGTGGTGGACCCAGATAATTCCGAAGTGTTGGACGCTCATCTTCCTTGTGCTGCTGCAGAGATCCCTTTGCGTGAAAGTGATGATCTCTATGCTCGCGGCGGCATTCTAGCTGCCAGGGCGCCAGTGCTTGAGGCCAGCGGCGATCTATTGCGAAGCGCCGAGGGTGATGTTTGGTATGCTGCCAGGCGACAGCCGCAGCGTCTGGTGAATATACGGAGTGTGGGGCCGGGCTATGCTATTTTTGACGAGTCCAGTGATAAGGTGGTGGGAAAGAACGATGGCGTGAGGGTTTTTAAGGAATGCCACCAGGGGGCAATCTATCTCCACAGAGGCAAGCAGCACCTGGTGACCCGGCTTGATCTGGAGCGACAGAACGTCTTCGTTAAACCAACCAAGGCCCGCTACTACACCAGGGCTCTGAGTGAAAAGGAGACTGAGATATTGGCGGTGGAACGCAGTCGTCCGGTTGCCAATTTTATAGCGCGATTGGGCCGCTTACGGGTCACCGAGCAAGTTGTAGGTTATGAGAAGCGTAATTTATTCAGTGGAGAGCTGCTGGACAAGCTATCTTTAGATCTGCCGCCACAGAGCTTTGAAACCGTCGGGCTCTGGCTGGAAATCGAAGATATCTTGCAGAAGATGATACTAAGGCGGGGACTTCACTTTATGGGTGGCATTCACGCCCTGGAGCACGCCTTGATTAGCATGTTTCCCCTTTTTGCATTGTGTGACCGCAATGATATTGGTGGTATTGCCGTGCCTCTCCATCCGCAGACGCAAAAGAGCGCTGTTTTCATCTATGACGGATACCCGGGCGGGGTAGGGCTGGCAGCTCGTGGTTTCGAGATGATAGAGGAACTTTTGGTGAAGACAGGGGAGCTGGTCGGTCGCTGCCCGTGTGATTCGGGATGTCCTTCTTGTATTCATTCACCCAAGTGTGGCGCTGGCAATAAACCCTTGGACAAGACCGCTGCCTCGCTTCTGGTGAAGGGTTTACTCGGCGAGGTTCCGCTGAAGGTGGAATCGAGGAAACAAGGGGAAGATTTCGTGGCTGTACCGGAAGAGGAAGTGGGGAAAGAAAATGGCAGCGACCCGGCTGTGGGCCTATTTGATATCGAAACCCAGCGGCTGGCAGACGAAGTGGGGGGGTGGGGGAATGTCCACCTCATGCGGTTAGCGGTGGCAGTGTTATATGACAATCGCTCCGATAGCTACGAATCTTTTGCCGAAGAGCAGGTGGAAAGCCTGATTGAACGACTCCAAAACTTCGATCTGGTGGTAGGATTTAATATCAAGCGCTTTGATTACCGGGTGCTGGGAGCCTACACCTCTCTGGATTTCCGCACCCTACCCACCTTTGACATTCTGGAAGATATTCACCGCCGTTTGGGGTTTCGCCTCAGCCTGGGTCACTTGGCCGAACAGACTCTGGGAAAAGCCAAGATTGCCGACGGAATCCAGGCAGTGCGCTGGTTTCGGGAGGGAAATCTTGATGCGGTAACAGACTACTGTAAAGAAGATGTGGCCATTACCAAAGAGCTCTTCGAATTTGGTCTCAGCCACGGTTATCTGCTTTATCGCACCAGGGCAGGGCGGGGAGTCCGGTTACCGGTGGATTGGAATATGGATCGGATTCTGCATAAAATTAGCCAAAGTTGACGCGGTGAAGAGGAAATTATCTTGGACACGCAGGAGCCCACTGCCATGCTGGGCATCCAAAGATGTCGAACCAGAATCCGTTGCGGATCATCCACTGACCGTGAGTACTCCATTCAGGCTGACCAGTTGGGTTTTGCCGATTGAACATCTTGAAGGTGTATTCGTAGTCGGTCAGTCCGTCATTGTGGAAACCCTCGTTGGTCCGTAAGGTAAAAATCAGGGCTTGGTTGAACATATCTCGCTTTTGTACGTTTAGCGCTTTTATTCTGTAGCCACTATGGCTATCAGGCTTTAATTCCATAGCTAGTTCTGGAAGCAGGTATCTGTCTGCTGGGGCGGGTCGACTGTTTGGATCCCAGCCGATGACGACGACGACTCCCGTATTGTTGGTTTTCTGGCCGGGCCTGAGAGGATAAAAAGTCTGATTGTCCAGATAGTACATCTTCTGGGCATTAAGGAAGTTCACTACTGAAGCCTGGAATTCAACTTTGCTTTCATGACGGTAATAAGCGGTAAAGGTTGGAATTGCCACTGCCACAAGAACAGCCACCACTCCTAAGGTCAGCAAAAGTTCCAATAGGGTCAAACCATTACTTCTCCGAAACCACTGGTGCTGCATGGACATTACTGGCTATTTTCCCTTCCTGACAGAGTAAATATCCTGTGCGGTGGCAATTAAGTTCTCTCCTGAAATTGGTGATTCCGGCTTAATGCGGAGGAGATAGCCTTCGCGCACATTTAGGTTGTAGTCAAGATACCGTAACACCCTGCGGTTCTCTGCTGCATCATTGAGATAGCTGGGCAAGAGCTCATGGAGGCTGTCAGGGTAACGATTCCCGTTCGCCACCGAATAATGGGCCAGTATTGTCTGGACTTCTGCGAGCAGTTCCACCGGGTCGGTGACATCCAAAGTAATCGCTGATTTCAGTTCGGTCCGATCCCAATAAAATCTGAGCCCTACAAGCCCCAGTACCAATACCAAACCAATTGTGAGCACTGACTCAATGTAAGTGGGGCGCCACTTTTTATGTAGACCGACGTGCTGATCCTCTTCTTCCTGCTCACGCATGGTGGTTTCACTTTTGACATCGCTGAGTGAAAGAGCCAGCATGCAGCGGTGGCAAGCAGAGCGACCGTCCTCAACGCGGAGGGTGCAGCTTTCACAGAGTTTGGCTTCGCAATGATCACAGTAAGCGACAGAGTCTCTATCCGGGTGATAAACACAACCCATAGCTGTTGCCTCGGTTATAAGTAGAAAGAGCAACTGCTCTTATGAACAAGAATTCTTTCTATAATCAGTAAGTTATTGCAATAACAAATCTTCGCCCTACCATCATGGCTAGATAGTGCACCAACGCTCACAGTAAATCTCCAGCCGTTGCAAGTAGTAAGCCATCCGGTCTTCCAATACTCACCTGTTCCAGCGCACAGTAAGATTCGGAAACATCCGGGCTAGGGATAGAGTAAATAGGGCTCACAAAGTTTGCGAAACTCACGCAACTGGGGTTCCCAGCTTCGCTCCAGATCTTTTACCGGAACTCCTGCCTCCAATTGGGCGTGCAGGTTAACACTGCCGAGGATGATCTCTATGGGTAGATGGTGGAACTCATATTCGTAAGGTGGCGAGGCCCATTGGAATTCGTCGCGGTGTGTAGTCAGAACCGCCTGCACTAGGGTGAGAGAGGTGGCATAAGGGTAGTACATTTCAGGATCGGCCAGGTGAATTTGAAAGCCAGCGCAGCTCTGGCCTGTCCATTTGTCAAATGAGGGCGTGAAGCGAGCAGGGCGCAATATCAGGCCGGACAAGTCCTCCTGGGCGAGACGTTCAGTAACCAGTTCAGGTTTAAGGTACGGGGAACCCCAAAGCTCAAAAGGTGTGGTGGTGCCCCTGCCCTCTGAGAGATTGGTACCCTCCAGTATAACCTGGCCAGGGTACACCAGGGCTGACTCTGGTGTGGGCAAATTGGGTGAGGGTGGAACCCAATACAGACCGGTGTGCCCATAGAGCATCGAACGTCTCCAGCCATTCAGGTGAAAGACCTGCAGAGGAGCGCCGATGTTAAAGGCTTCATTAAAAAGGAGCGCCAGCTCTGCTATAGTAAGACCGTGGCGCATAGGAATCGGGAAACGGCCGACGAAAGAGCTGCGCTCAGAGTCAAGAAGGTTTCCTTCACTTCGCTTGCCGCCGATGGGGTTTGGTCGATCCAGAACCACCACCTTAACGTCGTGATCCCTGGCGGCCTCCATACATAAGGCCAAGGTGGTGGCGAAGGTGTAAACTCGGGTACCAACGTCCTGTAGATCAACGACGAGGATGTCGATGTGTGAGAGCATAACGTCTGTGGGTTGCCGGGTCGCACTGTAAAGGCTGAAAATAGGGATGTCCAGGTGCTTGTCGATAAAATCATCGGACTCGATCATGTTGGCCTGCTGTTCACCAAGATAACCATGCTGAGGGGCAAATATGGCAGTGAGATTGGCTCCGGCCTCGAGCAGTCGATTTTGAGTGTGGCGGAGACGGTTGTCCACTGAGGCCTGGTTGGCGAGCAAGCCGATCCGTGCGCTTCGCAGCCAGTCTGGCTGTGATGCTAGCAGGTTGTCGATACCGAGCTGTACAGCAGCCATAAAAGAAATTCCTCCGATTGCTGCTTAAAGCGCAGCGAGCTTTGAGCTATGATTATAGGAAAGCCTGATTTACAGTCAAGGGGACTTCCAAGAGTTACCCCTTTTTTTTGTTGGTATGAGTATATTAAGAATAATTGAGACAAATCCGTCTGGACATTCCCTCCGCTTACGCTCGGTCTGCTGCCTTTGCCGGGCGGTGGTGCTTCGGGCCGAAGCAGATGGCAGCCCGAGCTGCGGATATTGCCAGCCTCTGCCATAGTGGCTGGTCAGGCTGATCAATTGAAATTGGCATAGGCTGGCTATATACGCCGCTGCGGGAATATCCCAGCTCTCGAGCTCCATCTAGACAGAACTAAGCAGATGCACTTTTCATTTGTAAACCACCAGCAGTAGGCTAATAGCCTTACTATAGAGTGATTAAACATCAATTGTTGGGGAAAGTCCTGAGGGGACTTCCACTTGACCTTTTAGGGGTATTCTAGTAGAGTCGCGATGTTTGTCGGGATGAGCTGAGTGGGCCCTCAAAAGACACCACTTTCATTAGCGATACTCCGTCGACAGAGATTTGATTGGAAGTATGCATGGCCCGCAAGTCCACCTATAATATTCTGATGTACTCCCACGATACCTATGGCCTCGGTCACATTCGTCGAACCCTGGCCATTGCCTCCCACCTGCGAGATCCCAATGTCAATACCATCATTCTCACCGGGAGTCCAATAGTCGGCCGATTCAGTTTTCCCCAACAAATCGATTTCGTCCGGGTGCCCGGAATGATCAAGATGACTAATGAGGAGTACCTTCCCCTCTCCATCAAAATAAACACCCGCCATGCCTTAAAAATCAGACAAGCCATTATTACCAGCACTGCCAAGGCCTTCCAACCGCGCCTGTTTATTGTTGACAAGGCTCCTCTGGGCCTCAAAAGGGAGATCGTTCCGACCCTGCAGTGGCTGAAACGCTGTCACCCAGACACTCACACCATTCTTGGCCTCAGGGACATTATGGACGATGCCGCCAGTACACAGAAAGACTGGGAAGAAAAGGGCGTCTATGATGTGTTGGAACAATACTATTCGGAAATCTGGGTGTATGGCAATCAGGATTTTTATGACCCGATTCGTGAGTATGATATCCCGGAAAATATCAGCAGGAAGATAGTATTTACCGGCTATATTCCGCGCAGGGTGACCAAACCTGGAGAGGTGCGCGAAGTGCGCCGGGAGCAGCGGCTTGAACCTGAAGAGAAGTTGGTGGTGGTCACAACCGGGGGCGGTGGAGACGGCTATGCTCACATGGATGCATATCTCAGAATGCTGGAAGAGTGGGGAGGAGCACCTCCTTTTCGAACAGTGATGGTTACCGGGCCCTTCATGCCCAAGAAAATGAGGGTTGAAATTTTCAATAGAAGCAGAAGTCTTGCGGTGCGGTCCTACCGGTTCTATAGCCGCATGGAAAGATTGATCGGGGCTGCCGATGTTGTGGTGAGCATGGGGGGGTACAACACGGTTTGCGAGATTCTGAGTCAGGGAAAACCGTCTCTCATAATCCCTCGAGAACAACCGCGCCGAGAGCAGTTGATCAGGGCTGAGATTTTACATGAGCGGAACCTGGCGGACTTTATACCCTGGCGCCAAGTAAGTCCCGGTCTATTGAAAGACAAGCTGCTGGCCATGATTGATGATCCAAAGCCCTATTCCCGGGCGATACGGCAATTTCGTCTTACCGGACTCGAGGTCATGCGACAGAGGCTGGCCGAGTTCCGGGGAGAGGTTGTCAGAGAGAGAAAGGCAATACAGCTCTAGCACAAGGTTTGGACCCAGGCAAGTTGGACGGCCCGTTTCGGCGGGTTTTTTATTTAGTCCTAGCCCGGAGGTTTCAGGTGTCAGTGTTCCCCGCTGCCGCTTCGCTTCAGACGGGATTTCCGCTTCGCTCCAACAGGTTGCAGTATTCAGGTTTTTTTCTTTCCTGACACCTGAAACCCTGAGATTTGGTGCTTGTAATTTGATATTTTGCCAAGCTTCAGCAGACTGCCGCAAGACCGGAACATTTTTGGCCAACTTAACAGACCTGGACTGAGCGAGGTCCTGCGTGATACTATCAAAAGCTATGTTTTTTGGAGTAGTTGGTGGGTCGGATGGTTTCGCACCACTGGTCCAGCCACCGCATTCTTGATAGTAAGGATGAAGGAAATTGATTGAAGGCCGAGAGAGAGTAATAGGTTACATACTAAAAGGTTATCCTCGTATTAGTGAGACCTTCATCTCCAATGAGATTAACTTGTTGGAAAATCTCGGTTTACCGCTCCATCTTTTTCCCATGCGTCAGCCGCGGGAGCACTTTACCCACGAAAGCGTAAAACAAATTCGGGCCTCGGTAGACTATCTTCCCGAAACCCTTCTGGTACCGTTGCCTCGTCTACTTTACCATAACCTCTTGCTGGCAAAAAAGCGTCCGGAGGCCTATTCTGAAGCCTTCCGGATCATGCTCACTCGTTTGCGCCGCGCAAGGAAAGTCGCCCCCATTA
>JAUWKY010000101.1 GCA_030613915.1 Syntrophobacterales bacterium | reverse complement strand
ATGCTTCTCTGCTCTCAAGGTTAAGGGGGGTTGCTCCCAAACCGATAACGATTCACGATCTCCGCCACACCTATGCTACGTTGCGAGTGGCCAAGGGAGATAACATTATCGATGTGAGCAAGCAGTTGGGCCATAGCAAGGTGAGAATGACAGTGGACCGCTACGCACACTGGATGCCCAGGGAGCATAAATGGCAGGTAGACGAGTTAGATAACCTGCACCCATCCGCACCCTAACTGCACCCAGGGGCCGCCTTGCCCCGTGGTTGACACAAAAAAAGTTAAATCCTGTTTAATATGAGAATAGAATGTTATCTTATACTTTTACGTGTGAAGTCTTGTTTATGAATATCGACGCGGAACTATGAATACATGTCCCAAATATTCATAAAATGCATCTTCCGAGATGCCTAAATCCAATTACCTGCAGGTGTGTTAACGTCAAAAACCATTCTGACACTAACCAGATAAGACTAATCTTCCGATTTGTCCACTCAGAATTAGGTGTCAAAACTTCATTCCTATAATCCAAGCCGAGCAAAACTGGAGATGACATCCCTTAATTCATACTTCGCTGGAATTAGGATTTGGTACAATATGTTGTGTGTCGTAAAAGTAGGTTCAACGCACTAGCTAGAGAAATTGTCTCCCTGCTTTCTGTGGTTAAGCCGGCCTCTTGTTGAGTTCCTCCAATAGCCTATCAATCAGATTATCAAAGGATCCAGTGGACATGATCAGTAGCACGTCTCCAGCTTTGGCCCCAGACGTGATGAAGGGAAGCATGGTGTCCACCTCGGGGAAATAGTGGGCCTCCACCCCGCGCTTACTGATATCTTTTACGAGCTGCGCTGCTGATAAGCGCTCTTCTGGGGCAATGCTCTGCAAGCCGGGAGGCTCCTTGATAAGCACAAGGTCGGCTGCATCGAAAACCGTGGCGTAACGCTCCTGGAAAACCTTCCTCTTGCTGGAATTGGTCCGCGGTTCGAATATAGCCCAGAGGCGGCGGCCTGCATAGAAAGGACGCAACGCCTCGAGAGTTGCCTGTACCGCAGTGGGGTGGTGGGCGTAATCATCAATAACTGTGACCCCATCTGGCTCGCCCCTTACCTCTTGGCGGCGGCGGACGCCCCTGAAAGTAGTGAGTGTCTTCTGGATAGTTCCTGGGTCCAGACCGAGTTCGTGAGCCAGGGAGACCATGGACAAGGTGTTACTCAAGTTGTGTGCTCCCGCAAGAGGGGAGTTGAAGCTCGCCTCAAACCCTTGTGGCCCGGAAACATTGAAGCGGGTAGTACCAACGCCATATTTCGCCATTTCCACCCTAATTTGTGCCGGCTCTTGCAAACCGTAGGTAACAAGCCGACAGCGGGCCTTTCGACTCAATCGGGAGGCCCCCGGGTCGTCAGCATTGGCTATTAGGAGACCATCCGGTGGAATGCTTGTCACCAAGTGAGCAAAAGCGTTTTCCACCGCTTGCAGATCTGGGAAGATATCGGCGTGATCGAACTCCACACTGGTGAGCACACATATTTGCGGTTGGTAGTGGAGAAACTTAGGTCCTTTGTCGAAAAAGGCGGTGTCATACTCATCCCCCTCCACCACGAAGTAAGGACCACGCCCAAGGAGATAGCTCTGTTGGAAATTGGCCATCAATCCACCTACCAGGCAACCCGGATCCATTCCAGCCACGGTGAGTAGCCAGACAAGTAGTGCCGCGGTAGTTGTCTTGCCGTGAGTTCCAGCTGCCACCACCGATTGATATGAGTTCAAGAAAAAGCGATGCAGGGCCTGAGGCATGGAACAGTAGTCTAGGCTTTGCTCCACAGCGGCCACCGCTTCGGGGTTGTCACCTCGGATAACGTTACCCACCACCACCAGATCAGGGGGAGGTTCGAGGTTCCCGGCCCGATACCCTTCTTTGATCTGAATGTTTCGGGAGGCAAGGAAGGTGCTCATGGGAGGGTAGACGTTTTCGTCTGAGCCCCGTACCAGGTAGCCTGCTTCCTGCAGCATCGCCGCCAGAGTGCCCATGCCGGTGCCGCAGATACCTATGAGGTGCACAGTTTTGATATTTGCGGGGTTGTTAATGTTGAACATCTCGCTACTCTTTGCCTCGGTCTCGCGTAGCGCAAAGCGCATAGCGCATAGCGAAAAAACCTTGTCTAGATCGTCTATTCTTGTATTTGATAACCTAACTAATTGACCACGCTTTGCGCCATGCGCTCTGTGCTATGCGAACTCTTCCATAACCGTGTTGTGGAGCAGTGGTCTGAAATCCTTGATCTTTTCGTTATCCCGACTGGGATGGATACGATTGGTGAGGAGAATTACCGCCATCTCTCTCTGCAAGTCAAGCCAAAAGGAGGTACCGGTGAAACCGAGATGGCCCACGGTTTCTGCCGAGAAATGGTGACCAGCGCTGGAATTCGAGGAGCCTGGGGTGTCAAACCCTAAAGCCCAGGTGCTGGCAGGATCAAGACGGGCCGGCCGCAGGAACTCGGACAACCTTTCTTTGGACCAAGGAGCCGAGGTGTTTCCGGTCGACAATGTGTCCAAAATAGCATCGAGGATACATTTGACCTCTGAGGCCGTGCCGAACAACCCAGCGTGGCCAGCCACACCGCCGACAACATAGGCATTCTCGTCGTGGACCTGCCCAGAGAGGGTTCTAGCCCTCCAGGAACAGTATTCGGTGTCAGCAAATTCGTAAGGATCTTGGACTGACCCTCGATCCAGGGGGAGGAAGGCGGGGGTGGCACAGCCTAAATGGCCGAAGAGGTTTTGCCGGGTGAAATGGTGTAGATTCTGGCCGCTAATCTGTTCAAGGATCCACTCGATAAGAAGAAATCCCAAATCGCTGTAGGTAGTGGTGGTGCCCGGGGAACTGTCAAGGGGTTCCTGTAAGATTATTTGACGTAGGCTTGGTTTACGGTTTTTTAGGGGAAGGGTCTGCAAGGAAAGGTAATACGGCTTCCAAGCTGGCAGGCCAGAGCAGTGGCAGAGCAGCTGTCTGAGGGTGATTTCCTTCTTGTCCTGGGGAATGTTTGTTGAGGGCAGAAGCTCTGCGAGTGAATCATCCAGTTGAAGCTTTTCCTGGCTGACAAGACAGAGCACCGTCAAGGCAGTGGCCAGAGGTTTTGTAAGGGAGGCGAGGTCGAAACGGGTTTGGCTGGTCATGAGCCGCGGTGCTGGAAGTCCGGCTCCATTTCCCACCGCTTCACAGAAGAGGGTCTTCTTGTGACGAGCAACCAACAGTACGGCCCCAGGAAACACACCTCCGGCGACAGCTTCTAATAGCAGCTGCAGGATTCTCTTTTCCCCGCTCATGGTGTCGTGGCCGCCTGGTGATAGGTTAGTGTACCGGCTCCTGCGTCCAAAGTTGCGGGCAGGCCGAGGGGTAGGGTAAGGTTTTGCTGCCCGTGGCCAATGGGAACGCCGGAGAGTATGGGAAAGGAGGTCGAGGCAAGCCGTTCCTGGACCAATTCATTGAGTTCATCGCCTGGGCCACTTTCGGAAAAATCGCCCAGGATTAGACCGGCGATATCGCCGAAGAAACCGGTGTGGAGCAACTGGGTCAACATGCGGTCAATCCTGTATGTGGGCTCACCCCTGTCCTCCAGCAAAAGAATAGCGCCAGCAAATGATGGAAAAAAATCAGTGCCCAGCAGGTGACTGAGGGTGGTAAAATTACCGCCGAGCACTGGTCCCACACAACTCCCCGGTTTGAGGCAGAGTGCCTCAGGAAAATGCACCTGCATGGGTTCAGTAATACTCAGAGCCTTCCAGAGAGAATCCACGGTGTTTTGGTCAGCTGTGGCCAGGGTAGAAACGGTAGGGCCATGGAAGCAGACCAAGCCGGTCTGCTTGTAACAGGCGAGAAGCAGGGCGGTGATGTCACTGAATCCTACCAATGGTTTGGGAGTAGATCGTAAGCGGTCGTATGAGAGTTCTGAAAGAATACGCAGGGAGCCGTACCCGCCCCGGGCGCAAAACAGACCCCGTATTTCGGGATCTTGGACGAATTGGTTAAATCGAGAGGCACGGTATTCGTCACTTGCGGCCAAGTAGTCGGCTTGAAGGCTCTCGCTTCCCACGTCCACAACTACCTCCAAACCTATTTTCTCCAAGATGAGGCAGCCTGACTCGAGTTCGTCTACTGGACAGGGACTGGCCGGTGCCAGTACGCCTACTCGGTCTCCAGGCCTCAGTCGGGGTGGTTTGATTACAGTTGTCATAAGAAAAGGGTTTGCTCGACCTGACGTTTGTGACTACCTGAATTGGTGTGATAGTGCAAACTTCGCGGGCGTGTCTCCGCGTCTATTTCTCTTCCCCCTGATTCCGTTCAAAAATGATTCTGAGCCCTTCCAGAGTGAGGTCGTCGTCAACCAGTTCAATTTCTTCAGATTCAGCCGAAATTAAACGGGCCAAGCCGCCGGTGGCAACCACCATAGGATTGGTACCGGCCTCCTCTTTGATCCGACGCACAATACCATCCACTAGACCGGCATAACCATATACTATGCCGACGTTCATGGCACTAATGGTGTCCTTGGTGAGAACGGCTTTGGGTTTGGCGAAAATCTCCACTCTCGGCAGCTTTGAGGCTTTTTGAAAGAGTGCTTCGCAGGAGATCATAACTCCGGGACTGATGACTCCACCCAAGTATTCGCCTTTGGGGGAGACATAATCGAAGGTAGTGGCAGTGCCGAAATCGACAATAATCATACTGGTCTTATATTTTTCATAGGCAGCTACTGCATTGACAATCCGGTCGGCACCGATCTCCTTGGGATTGTCGTAGTAAATGGGCATTCCGGTGCGGATTCCCGGTCCGACAAGAAGAGGTTCAATGTCAAAGTACTTGTTGGCGAATTCGACCACGGTGTTGAGCATTGGGGGTACTACACATGAGGTCACCATCTGAGTTACGTCTTTAAATTGGACATTCTTGGCTGCAAAGAGGTTGTGCATCAGAATACCGTACTCATCGGCGGTCATGTTCTGTTCGGTGCGAATACGCCAGTCGGTAATGAGCTCAGCACCTCGGTACAAGCCCAGGACGGTATTGGTATTGCCTATGTCAATGGCGAGTAACATGGCTATGACATTACTCGTTCAATGGTGGCCGCGGTCTCTTCGGCCAGTTCCACCACGAGATCCTGATCTTTCCCTTCAATCATTACCCTTATCACGGGCTCAGTTCCGGAAGGCCGGATGAGGAGGCGACCATCATCGCCTAGTTTTTCTTCAACCTGCTCCACGGCACGGGTAATCTCGGGGAACTCATCCAGAGGTTTACGCTCTTTGACGCGCACGTTGACCAGATGTTGGGGATAGCGATCCATAATGGCAGCCAGTTCGGACAGGGGCTTGTTTTCAGTAAGCATAACCTCCAGGAGTTGGAGGGCGGAAAGGATGCCGTCGCCAGTGGTATTGTGATCGAGAAAAATGATGTGGCCAGACTGCTCACCGCCCAGGTTAAAGCCACCAGCTCGCATTCTTTCCACCACATAACGGTCACCCACCGCAGTCCTCTCCAGACTAGCGCCCAAGGACTTGAGGGTTACCTCCAATCCCATATTGCTCATGACGGTGGTGACCAGGGTGGAGTGGTTCAGCCGCTTTTCTCTGAGCATGCGGGCCGCAAAAATCGCCATTAACTGGTCGCCGTCCACCACTGTTCCCTTTTCATCCACACAAATGAGCCGGTCCGCATCTCCATCAAAGGCAATCCCCAGCTGAGCTCCAGATTCTTTCACCAGATCAGCAGTCACCTGGGGGTAAACACTACCACAGTCGTCGTTTATGTTGTAGCCGTTCGGTTTCACACCTGTGAGTACCAGATTGGCGCCCAGTTCCTCGAAAACAGCGGGCGCAACTTTGTAAGAGGCGCCGTTGGCACAATCCACCGCAATCTTGATGCCGTCCAGAGTGAGATCCTTAGAGAAGGTATTCTTCAAGAACACCACGTACCGGCCCACAGCATCATCCACTCGGAAGGCCTTACCCACCTCTTCGGCGGTTGGTCGAAGGTGATCAATGTTATTAGAGAAAATAAGCTCCTCGATTCTTTCCTCAATTTCATCGTCGAGCTTGAACCCGTCGCGGGAAAAAAACTTGATACCATTGTCCTGAAAAGGATTGTGCGAGGCAGAAATGACCACACCGGCATCCGCCCGCATGCTGCTGGTGATAAAGGAGATACCCGGGGTAGGCAGTGGTCCCACCAGGAGCACATCCACTCCCATGGAACAGATGCCTGAGGCTATGGCGTTTTCAATCATATAGCCTGAGAGCCGGGTATCTTTACCAATAACGATTTTGTGACGGCGCTTGTCATTTTTGAAGACGTACGCTACGCCCCGGCCCAACTGCATGGCCATTTCCGTTGTCATGGGATAGACATTGGCTACCCCTCTAACCCCGTCGGTTCCAAAGATCTTGCCCCTCTTACGCCCCTCTTCGTCGCAAAGCGCCTGGTGCAGAGCGCATAGCGAAATCTAAACGAGTTGAGGAATAGTTGATTAACGATTCAATAGATTAAACGCTTAGCGCTATGCTCTATGCGTTCATGATAGCGTCTGTCATATCAGCCAGCTGACGGCAGGTGGCAACTTCATGGGCTCGGATAATATGGGCTCCTTGGATTATGCCTGCGCAGACTGTGGCCCATGTACCAGGTTCGCGCTCGGTGACTTCCTTGTCCAGCACCTCACCAATAAAGGACTTGCGTGAAGTGCCGAGGAGGATAGGTAAGCCTAGTGTGGCCAAAGCATCCAAGTGCTTGATTAACAGCAGATTGTGGTTTACGGTCTTGCCAAAGCCAATGCCCGGGTCAACAATGATACGCTCGCGGGAGACCCCTCCGGCGCAAGCAAATTGAATGCGTTCTTCCAAAAAAGCGATGATTTCGGAAAACAGTGAACCATAGTGCGGCTCGACCTGCATGCTTCGTGGGGTGCCCTGCATGTGCATAAGAACGAGCGGAACCTTTGCAGCTGCAGCCAGTTCTACCATCTGCGGATCAAATCGCAGCCCGCTGATATCATTGATTATCGTTGCACCTACATCCAAAGCCGCCCGAGCCACTTCGGCTTTGCAGGTGTCAATGGAAATGGGAATAGAGGTGCGCTTTGCCAGTTCACTTACAACCGGGATGACCCGCCGCAGTTCTTCCTCCAAAGGTACAGGATCAGAAAATGGCCTGGTGGATTCGCCGCCGACATCCAGCAAGTCCGCCCCCTCAGAGGCGAGGAGCTCTCCCTGTTTGATGGCGTTCTCTGTTTGAAAAAAACGGTCGCCGTCGGAGAATGAATCGGGAGTGACGTTAATGGCCCCCATGAGTAGGGACCGCTCGCCCAACTCCAAGGTTTGTTTGTCGCAATGGATGGTAAAGCGTGGCCGGTTCACGCCTGGGTCTCTCCGAGCTTGTCCTTGGGAAGGTCTGTTTCTTTGGCTGTAACGGGATCCCTTTGTTCCTGGGGTTCCGTTTGAGGTTGGCTGCCTCCGGTCTGGCGCCGTTCCTCCGCAACCACATCTGCGGCGGTCACAGTTCGGGTGAACTCTAGCCCCGGCTTGGTGGCCTCTATGATGGCATCGATCTCTTTGCCATCCAGGGTTTCCTTTTCGAGGAGGGTTTCGGCAATTTTGTGGAGAAGGTCCTCATGCTCCCGGAGGATCCC
>JAUWKY010000170.1 GCA_030613915.1 Syntrophobacterales bacterium | reverse complement strand
CTTCGCCGCGGTGATCGGTCCTCTCGTGGAGGTGCCTGTACTGATCTCCCTGGTGAACGTGGCACTTTGGTTTAAGAAGAAGTACTTCCCTTACGCTGTGGAGACTCCCCTGGGAATTTGTCACCTAACCTGCAAGCCGTGATGCTTCTGAGAGCTGGTCCAGTGTAGGGTGCCACTGCCTACTGATACACTTATTTCGTGTCCATCCTGAAACCCAACAACCCAGTGTCATTCTGAGGAGCACTGAAAGTGTAACCTTTTGGTAGTCCTTTCCGTCATACAGACAAAATAAACAGATAGGAGGATATCACCATGGAGGAAAGGACCAAGCTTCTCATCGCCTTGGGTGCAGCCACGGCTGCCAATTGTATCCCCTGCTTTGAGCATCTGTACTATGAGGCTGGGGTGGCTGGTTTAACATCAGAGGAAATTCAAGAGGTGGTGGATCTTGCCAGCAAGGTCAAGAACGGAGCCCACATCGCCTTGAAAAACAGCATCCAAGATATGATGGGCTTAGAAGAAAAATATGACCTGCCTTGCTCCGCCTAATCAAGCGGCTCATGCTGCTGATTACTTGATCGGTGTTTCAATGGACTTTTGGAAAATCTACGATCAGTACCATGACCCTATCAGAAAATTCATCCTGGCTTATGTCAAGGATGAATGGGTGGCAGATGACCTGATTCAGGAAACGTTTATCAAAGTTCAGAAGAATCTAAAAAGCGTCAAAGATCTTTCAAAACTGTCATCCTGGATATTTCGCCTTGCCTACAATCTCTGCCATGACCATTTTAGGCAATCAAAGAGATCTTCTCTGAACCAACGTAGTATCCAGCAGGAGATAGTAACCTTCAAAGAGGCTGTGGTCCAAAAAGAACTTGAGCAGCAGCAGATGGGAGAATGTGTCCAGGACAAGATGGACCTCCTGCCGCCTGACTACCGCTCGGTGCTCATCCTATCTGACATTATGGCCTTCAGCCACAAAGAAATAGCCGAAATAATGGAGATTAGCGTCTCAAACGTCAAGGTGAGGGTGCATCGGGCGCGAAAAAAATTCCGAGCCATTCTTGAGGACCATTGCAGTTTTGAGGTGGACGAGAGAAGCGTGCTCGTTTGTGATCCCAAGGAACAAGAACATTGAGCTGACAAAAGCGATTGTCACCTCAGTGGATGTGTAGGAGGTAATACAAATGGCTGGGTACGAAGCTTTCTGGGTCGGCTTTGGGTGGTGGTGGGTATTTCCCATTGCTATGATAGTCCTGTGTGTCTTCATGATGCGGGGACGTACGGGCTGCATGACGGGCTGGTCCACATACCGCAGCGCAACCACTACGCCTGCCATTGCCCCATCCGACTCGGCCAGGGAGATCCTTGACAAAAGATACGCCCTCGGCGAAATCAACAAAGAGGAATACGAAGAGAAAAGAAGAGATATAGATCAGACTGACAGATAGAGTCTCTCTATTCGACTATTCTTATCTTTTCAGTGATCCAATCCGGGGCCATTCCTCTTCTCACCACCCATACACGCCGCCGAATTGTAACCTTTCTTGTACACATTTCGTCTTTATAGACAAAACAAGCGCTCGTTGTGGCGTGACCCGAGAACCACCATAACTTAAATAAAGAGGAGAAATCAAAATGACAGACGAACAAAAAAGCACTAAGAAAGAATTCCTTAGCTGCTGCGAGGGTATGGACTTTGCCAAGATGATGCGGAAGATGATGCGCCAGCGAGAAGAAAACCATGGCTTCGACGGTCCTGAGATGATGCAGAAGATGATGGATCAGGAAAGTGGATGCTGCGACTTCGACTGCTCTGAGATGATGGCTCGGATGACGACCATGTGCTGCCAGCAGCAGGAGTAAGAGGAAGAGACTCCCGAGTAAGCCAAGCTACTATCCAATAGAAAATAACACATCGTTATTGGAGGAGGTTTGCATTAACCGCGAAATGTCTTAATATATGAATAAGTGGCCGTCTAAATTAACCCTAACGTTGCAGACCTACTCCTAGGAAAAACGCGCTAGAGTGCGCCAGATGTGGCTGCGCACAGGCTCGGTCAGGACGAAGCGTACTTCACCGTACGTGAGATCCTGGCCGAGGCGAGCACAGCCGCAGATGGTGTGCTATAGAGCGAGCCTAGCGATTTTAGCCGGTGGGGGTTTGCAACGTTAGGGTTGATTACCTCGTGAGCAAGAGATAATGTCATGAAAACAGTGGCAATCTACCTTTCCATATTCCTTTGGCTGCTCACCGCACCCGCCTATGGCGACAATGCCATGGAGTATTTCAACCTTGGAGTCAAAGGCTCCGTTACCCACAAAAAAATCGAATACTTCACCAAGGCTTTGGAGCTGAATCCTGGTTTGACGGCAGCCTATGAAAAGCGGGGTTTGCTTCACTATTTTCAGGGGAATTATGACAAAGTAATTCAGGACTACGAGACATATCTTGATCTTGCACCCGCCAAAGCTGATGCCTACCGGATGCTGGGCCTGGGCTACCTGAAGAGCCATATGTACGATCGCGCCATCTATAATTTCACCCAAGCCATCAAAATTGATCCCCAACTTACCGGCGGTTACGCTTACCGGGCGGAGGCATACCGATTGAGCGGTAATGACGAAAAAGCTATCAGAGATGCCACCAAGGCCACAAAGCTCAGAGGAGATCCAAGGGCCCAGGCAGATGCCTATAAGACACGGGTAAAGATCTACCGCAGACTCGGTAACGTGGAACTCGCTGTTGCCGACTCTAGAGCTGCCATGCGGATAGATCCCAGAATCCCCCGCTTTTGGGGTCGAAGATACTTCTATAAATATGCCAGCCCGGAGGAATTGAGCAAGGCAGGGCTCATTGCGCTCATCGCCATCGCGCTTATACTGATTTTCAAGCTCACGATCAAGCCTCCTAAAAAATAGGACTAACCCTAACTTCAAGACAGCATATGTTCCGAGTTGTCTAAATATGCAGAAATTTTCCTGCGTCCCACCTGGTTAGATCGCTCTTAGTTTTGTTTCAATCAAGAATGAAATCGGTCGATAGGAACTACTGTGAAACTAAGAATATTGAAATTCGGCATGAATCTCTGGCCTCCTTTCCTTGGCGCAGGGATAAGAGTCAGGCATATCGGAGCCGACTTTAGAGAAGTGGTCGTTTCCATGAAATTACGCTGGTATAACCGTAACTACGTGGGCACACACTTTGGTGGTAGTCTTGCCGCCATGACAGACCCCTTCTACATGCTTATGTTGATTCACATTCTAGGGAATGAATACACCGTATGGGACAAAACCAGCACCATGGATTTCATAGCTCCTGGCAGGGGAACTGTGACAGCTCGCTTTCGCTTGAACGATGACCAGATAGCAGAGATTAAAAATAAGACAGCCGACGGCAACGCTTATTTCCCTGCACTGTCAGTGGATATTGTCAATGAATCAGGCGAAGTTGTAGCTCGTGTTGAGAAAAAACTCTACGTGCGTAAAAAACAGAGTTAAACACGTTAGAACTATGCTCATAGATCAGATCCTTCCCAGATATGACGAACGCGAATATCATCAGATTGAGATAAGAGGAAATCGAACGGAAGTTTACCAAACGGTTCGAGCCCTCGATTTTTCTGATTCTTTTCTCATTCGCATCCTATTATGGTTGCGTGGACTTCCTGCAACATTACAGTCCGTTGACGACCTCCTTGAAGCGGGCTTTGTTCTTGTCGATGAACTGCCTGGTAAAGAGTTTGTTCTGGGTCTTATTGGGAAGTTTTGGGCGCCAACTGCGAAGCTTGAAAAGGTGAACGCTCTACGGTACCGGGAATTCAACCATAAGGGGTACGCTAAAGTTGGTTGGAATTTTGCGGTCAGTAAAAGTTCTCATGGTCTCGTGAAGGTTTCTACAGAAACTCGGATCATGTGTATGGATGACCGCAGTAGAAAACGTTTCAGACTCTATTGGCGTTTGGTTGGTCCTTTCAGTGGTTTGATCCGGAGGGAAATGCTTCGTTGCCTAAAAGAGAGCATCGAACTCAGAGAAGGCTGATTTGGAGCATTCTTGACCTTAGCACTGATGGATTTTCAAAACATAGCTGTGCTATAGATATAGGCTGTGGGGCACGTGACTATAAAGTGAGAAAGGCTTTCACCATGGAAATCAGAGTGACGAGATCTACTACTGTTGGCCAGAAGGTTCGTCCGAAAGATTCTGATCTCGGATTTGGTAAGTACACCACCGATCATATGTTTCTCATGGACTATACCCGACAGAAAAAATGGCACGACGCCCGTATTGAACCCTACGGGGACTTGAGGCTCGATCCCACCGCCATGGTACTGCACTACAATCAAGAGGTGTTCGAGGGTCTGAAAGCCTATCACTTAGAGGACGGTGGAATTGGCCTGTTTCGACCTGAGAAGAATATTGAACGGCTGAATGGTTCCGCCAGAAGAATGGTCATGCCGGCAGTGGACCCGGATCTATTTCATCAGGCCATGAAAGAATTGATTTTGCTCGACCGCGAATGGGTGCCCAAATCGGAAGGCACATCCCTCTATATCAGACCCACAATGATAGCCACTGAGCCAGCTCTTGGGTTAAGGCCTTCGGATCAATACCTGTTTTACATCATCCTTGGGCCGGTTGGCGCCTATTATCCTGGAGGATTCAGTCCCACCAGGATTTACGTTTCCGATACCTACGTGCGTGCCGCCAAGGGGGGTGTGGGCGAAGCGAAAACTTCCGGGAACTATGGAGCTACCCTTTATGTTTCGCAAGAAGCCACTGGGAAAGGCTATACCCAGGTCCTGTGGCTTGATGCCAAAGAACTCAAGTATGTGGAGGAGGTTGGCACCAGTAATATCTTCTTTTTCATAAATGACGAACTTGTCACCCCACCCCTCGGGGGAACTATCCTGCCCGGTGTCACCAGGGACTCGGTGCTGCAACTTGCCAGACATTGGGGCCTTAACGTTTCCGAACGTCCGATTTCTATTGAAGAGGTCGCCGACGGGTGCAAAAACAACTCTTTGAAAGAGATGTTTGCTACCGGCACCGCAGCGGTAATTTCTCCTGTTGGTGTGATCTGCTACAAAGGAGAAGATCTCCAAATAGCTGATGGGAAGACGGGTGAATTGTCCCAAAAAGTCTATGACGAACTCACAGGCATCCAGTACGGTCGCAGGGAAGATCCTTTTGGCTGGCTGCTTCGCATCGCCTGAAGCATCCCCTGCTTCAATAATGGGATACCTGAAAATAGGGTCTGCCTTTCAGTAACCATATTTCCCATCGAATATAGCCTTGCTACTGACACCTCTCATTCGAGGAGTAATTTGAGTGAGGAAGGAATTGTTTCAAATAGTGGAAGTCGAAACGAACGATGATCTTATTGAAGTCAAGAAGCTTTTTGAGGAATACAGTTCCTCTTTAGAGATCAGCCTGGATTTTCAGAACTTTGACGTGGAGTTGGCCAATCTTCCAGGTGACTATGCTCCACCTGAAGGATGCCTACTTATGGCCGTGTGGAAAGGCGAAGTCGCTGGCTGTGTAGGCTTGAGGAAGTTCAGCCCCTCCATCTGCGAGATGAAAAGGCTGTATTCAAGACCTCGATTCAGGGGTTTGGGCATCGGTAGAGGTTTATGTGAAGCTGTGATTGACAAGGCACGTAAAATTGGCTACCAGGCTATGCGCTTGGACACCCTTCCCTCCATGGAAACAGCAAGGGGTTTGTATGCATCGTTTGGATTCAGGGAGATAGAGCCGTATCGATATAACCCGGTAGAGGGGACTTCCTTTATGGAATTGCTGTTGTAACTGTTAGCACCCTTAGGTCGGATGGTTCCGCAGAGCGGTACTGACGCAAGAATGATCCGACCTACCGTATTGGCTGT
>JAUWKY010000341.1 GCA_030613915.1 Syntrophobacterales bacterium | reverse complement strand
GGGAAAGTGAAAGGAGACATATCGTACAGGACCTTATCAATAGAAGCTGGGGGACTATTGGATGGTAATGTCTCAAAATTCAAATAGGAAGACGCGACAATAACTTCACATTACATACTAATACACACTTTCTCATCCTAGATCCCACCACCACATATGGTAACTGCCGAAGATCCTAGTGCTCAGTGCCTTTAGCGCTTCACGCTATGCGCCACCTGGCCTGAGCCTGTCGAAGGCTGCGCTAAGCCTGTACCGAAGATAAGTGTAGCGTCTCTGGGTCTTATCATTGTTCACCGCAATGGATAGCGCTTTTTTGGTACCAACCAGCACAACCAGTTTTCTGCCCCTGGTCACAGCGGTGTATATCAGATTGCGTTGGAGGAGGATGTAGTGTTGCGTCAAGACGGGAAGTATTACCGCCGGGTATTCTGACCCCTGCGATTTATGCACTGATATGGCATACGCCAAAACAACTTCATCCAGTTCGGAGTAGCCGTAGGAAACCTCACCGGTATCAAAGACGATCATTACTTCTTGGTTTATGGAATCGATGCTCTTGATCCTGCCAATATCACCATTAAAAATCTCTTTGTCATAATTATTTCTGATTTGCATCACCTTGTCGTTGACCCGGAACTGCACGCCACCCCGGGTTATCCCCTCTTCCCCGGGGTTGAGCTTCTCTTGCAACTCCGCATTCAGATTCTCAGCCCCCACCACACCTTTGTGCATGGGAGTCAGCACTTGAATGTCATCAAGCGGATCAAACCCAAAGCGTCTGGGTATGCGCTCTTTGGCGAGCTCCAGTATTATCCTCAGAACCTCATCCGGATCTTCCTGTTCGATAAAGTAGAAGTCCTGCTCAGGCCGGTCTGGAGTCTCAATTGTGGGAAGCTCACCACTGTTGATTCTGTGAGCGTTTACAATGATGGAGCTCTCCCGGGCCTGGCGAAAAATCTCATTCAGCTCCACCACTTTGGCTGCACCCGAGTCGATGATATCTTTCAGAACATTGCCAGCTCCAACCGATGGTAACTGGTTGACATCGCCCACCAGAATGAACGTGGCCTCTGAAGGAACAGCCTTCAACAAATGGTGCATGAGTGTGGTGGCCATCATCGAGGCTTCGTCAACGATAAGGAGATCGCATGTCAGTGGCCGTTCCTGGTTCCTCTGAAACCCCCCTCTCTGCATGCTGTACTCCAACAGCCGATGGATAGTCTTGGCTTCATGTCCTGTGGCCTCGCTCATCCGTTTGGCTGCCCTGCCGGTCGGCGCAGCCAGCATTATATTTACCCCGAGTTTGGCAAATATCTTCAAGACCGCGTGTATGATCGTGGTTTTGCCGGTTCCCGGTCCACCGGTGATTACCAGTACCTTGTCCTCAACTGCTGCCCTTATCGCCTCCACCTGTCTCTCTGCCAGGGTGATATCAAGTTGGCCCTGGACCCAGTCGATGGCTTTAGCGGTACCGATCTTTCTGATCGATTTGGCAGCGCTGATCAAACCATGCAGCCGGGAGGCAATGCTGGCTTCGGAGAAGTGAAACTTCGCCAGGTAGACAGCTTTGTAATTTTCGCGGAACTCCTCAATGTCCTGGTTCAAATCCTCGATGACAATCTTTTTGTCCAGGGCAATTTTGGCGAACGACTTGACCACCACTTCCCGCTCCACCTGGAGGATTCCCTGGCACTTTTCCACCAGTGGTTCATAGGGGTAGTAGACATGGCCTTCCTCGGCCAGTTGACTGAGGACGTAGAGGATTCCTGCTTCAGCTCGCAATTCAGAGTCTTTGGCGAATCCTAGCTTTTCGGCGATGCCATCTGCCGTGACGAAACCAATGCCGAATACGTCTGTGGCCAGGGTGTAAGGGTTCTGCTTGACCACCTCAATGGACTTCCTGCCGTAGCGCTTGAAGATCTTGGTGGCATAACCTGAGCTCACGCCATGAGATTGCAGAAAGATCATTACCTCCCGGATTTCCTTTTGCTCGGCCCAGGCCCTTCTGATCATTCTGACTCGTTTCCTGCCGATGCCCTCAACCTCCGCAAGCCTATCCACCTGCTGTTCAATTACCTCAAGAGTCTCCTTGCCGAATTTTTCCACAATCCGCTCGGCCATCACCGGACCGATGCCTTTGATAAGCCCGGAACCCAGATATTTTCCAATGCCATATACGGAAGCTGGGATTTTAGTATCGTAGTGGGCTATTTTGAACTGCTCGCCGTATCTGGGGTGATTCACCCACTCGCCCTTCATTTTGATGATCTCCCCCACCGTAGGGGCCGCTATATTTCCCACCACGGTCACCAGCCCTCTATGGCCATCCACCTTTACCTTGGCGATGGTGAAGCCGGTCTCCACACTGGTGTAGGTGATTTTCTCTATCTGACCTTCGAGTTCGGCGAACATTTCTTAGAAGCCCTTTCCCACTGATTGCGATTCGTTATACCACAATCCAAAAGAGGAATTTACCCTAACGTTGCATACCCACGCCGAGGAAAAACGCGTAAGAGTGCGCCAAATGTGGGCGCGCGCAGGCTGGGATAGGATGAACAGTACTTGACCGTACGTGAGATCCTGTCCGAGGCGAGCACGCTCGTCCCGCCATGGGCGGGACTATCACGCGAGCGCAGCGATTTTTACCGGTTTGGGTAGGCAATGATAGGGTTAAGCTCCATAACCAAACCGTCTTCCCTGGATTCGTGATAGTAACGAGGTCTCTTGTGCACAGTCACAAAACCGAGTTTTTCGTATAAGGCCCGCGCCGCCTTGTTGGACCGACCCACTTCCAGCACCGCGAACTGC
>JAUWKY010000232.1 GCA_030613915.1 Syntrophobacterales bacterium | reverse complement strand
AATGTTGGGGATTCAGGTGTCAGGTGTCAGGTGTCAGGAAAAAGAAAGACAAAATCTGAAACCTGAAACCTGCACACTGCAACATCCCTGCGTGCTGAAACCTTAGTCGTTGTGTATTGATTAATGACAGTGGCTGAGTTGACCGCAAGCTGCCATAATCCCGGCCCCACGGCTTTGACGCACGGTCGCGGTGAAATGCTTCTCTTGGAGTATTTTCTGGAAGTCCTCGATGCGGTTTGTGGAAGGACGTTGAAAGGGAGATCCCGGATACTCATTGAAAGGAATAAGATTGATCTTGGCTCGAAGACCTCTCAGGAGCTTCGCCAGCTTTCTGGCATCTGCCGCTGAGTCATTAACACCAGCAAGCAGGAGGTATTCAAAGGTAATGCGCTGACGGCGTGGCAGCTCCAATTGACGGCAAGCCTCCAACAACTCCTCCAGGGGGTAGCGGCGGTTGATTGGCATAATACGAGATCGTGTCTCGTTGTCTGCAGCATGCAGAGATATTGCCAATTTTATAGGAAACAGCCGGCTCAACTCCAGCATCTCCGGGATCAGACCAACTGTGGACAAGGTAACTTTCCTGGTGGAAAAGTTGAGGCCATGGTCTGAAGTGATTATCTCCAGTGCCTTGACCACCTGCTGCAAATTGGCGAGAGGCTCTCCCATTCCCATGAAGACCAGGTTGGTTATCCGTTCTTCTGGGCCAAGTTCACGTCGTGCCGCGCAGATCTGGTCTACGATCTCTCCAGCGCGAAGATTTCTCCTGTAGCCCTGCTCGCCGGTTAAGCAGAAGCGACATCCCAAGGCACAACCAACCTGACTGGAAACGCAAAGAGTAAGCCGGCGCTCCTCATCAATCAAAACACTTTCTATGCGTTCGCCATCCAGAAGACGAAACAAAAGTTTGCGAGTCCCGTCTTTATCGGTCAACACCTTTTCTCGCATCACGCTGGGAATTCGTGCATGCTGTTCGAGCCAGCCGCGAAAATCCTTGCTCACATCCGTCATTTCCTGGAAGTCTTCTACATTCTGAGCATAGATCCATTTGAGTAGCTGTCTGGCCCGGTAAGCGGGCTGTCCCGCCTCTTGAATCCAGAGTTCCAGATCGGCTGGGGTGAGGTCTTTCAGGGGAACAAGGTCGTTCATTTCCGCTTAACCTGATACTCGTCTAATACCCGGTCCTGCAGGCAAACCAGATCATAGCGTTTGACACTTCCTTCGTCGAACCACTGGCTGCCGAGTTTCTGACAGTCACTGCAAGCTTTCCTGGGCACACAGATGCCGAGAAGGTGATTTCCGGTGTCAGCATAGGAGTCGATCTTTATCACTCCAGCACACTCCTTGCAGACCCTGACCGTTTCTTTCTGTTCCTCGATAATGTTGTCGGTGTCGTAGAAGACGGTCTTGCTGCGCTGGACAAATTCGTTGCCTGCCAGATACTTTTCCCGTTTGAGCCCGCATTGTTGCCTCTGCTCAAGCAAGTGCTCACAGGTGCTCGCTATGGCGCTCGTCACTTCATCACTTTGACGAATCTCCTCCGGGTCGTAATCCGGTTCCTGTACCCATGAGTAGTCAATACCAGCAAGCGCCAATATTATACCTACATTTACATAAGGCAAAGCCCCCTCGATGGAATAGCCTCCTTCCAGGACAGCTATATGTGGCTGTAGCTTCTCGGTGAGTTTCGCATACCCTTGGGCGCAGAAGTTCATTGCAGTGATTGGATCACTGTAATGATTGTCCTGGCCAGCTGAATTGATAATAAGCTCGGGCTTGAACTCCTCCAGAATTGGCAAGATCACTTTATCCAGCACATGGAGGAAACCCTCCTCAGAGGTCATTGGCGGTAGGGGGATGTTCACCGTGGTCCCCAGTGCATTTGGCCCTCCCATTTCACTAGCAAAGCCGGAACCGGGATAGAGGGTGCGGCCATCTTGATGTAGACTGATAAATAGGGTGTCCGGGTCATGCCAATAAATGTTCTGGGTGCCGTCTCCATGGTGGCAATCAGTGTCCACAATAGCCACCCGGTCCACCCCATAGGTATGGCGGATGTGCTCCACCATGACAGCCTCAATATTGATGTTACAGAAACCCCGGGCACCGTGTACAGAGCGCATGGCATGATGTCCTGGAGGACGTACCAGGGCAAAGCCACAGTCCACCTTGCCCTCCAGCACCGCCTCGGCGACTGTTTTGCATCCACCTGCGGCAATATAATGGCTTTCAGTGAGAACAGCCTCCACTCCCGGCACACAAAAATGGACACGCTCAACATCTTTCGCCGTAGCCAGATCGGGATTGAGTTCCACCAAGCCTTCGATGTCCAGGATACCCTCTTCGAAAACCTGGTCCTGGGTATAGAGCAGACGTTCCTCTCTCTCAGGATGGGTCTCACTTATTGCCCAATCGAAGGCTGGGAAAAAAACCAGCCCAGTTTTTCTCCTGGCTTTCATACGGCAGCCTCTCTATACGGACTGATGAGACCCGGTTTGATCTGGGCCCTCACCCGGATGTTCCGCCCCACAGTGTAAAATCCTTGCACCATATTGAACTCGGAATCTTCAAGCAGCTCCATTTCCAGATTTTCCTTGTCGGCGCCAAGCCGATGTGCCTTTTTTCGGAGGAGATCGAAAGCAATCTGAACCACCTCCTGCTTTGAGGCCTCTTTTCCGATTTTATCTAGATAGCCTTCTTCCGGAGCACAAACATACCCGCGACTTGTATCTGCAAGTACCGTCACTTCACAGGTGGTTCTAGCAACTGCGGCGCCGATAGCGTTGGCCACTTCATATTCAGAGGGAACTCGGGTCTGCCATCCACTGACAGCCTGCAACCAAGGGGCTATCTCTTTCGCAGGACCTCCAATAACGATAAGGCCAGACGGTTGTATTGTCCTGCCTTCTAACAGTTCGTGAATAGTGTAAACCGGCTGTTGGTTTACTCTGTCCACCAGAGCGTTGACTGCTTCCATAATGAGCGAGCAGGACTTCTCTACAATTGCCTGCGCAGTTTCCTCAACTCCTTTTCCCAGTTGCTCTGCCAGCCGATGAATTCCTTCAATGGCACGTTGCTTTTGTCCTCCCTGCACCGTGTCAAGAGTTACCAAAGCATCAGTGGGAGTTGGCTCTGGTCCTCCGTAAGCAAGGGCCCGACCTTTTCTCTCTGGCCCAACTTTGAGATCTCCGTTTTCCAGCCGCACCCAGCTGTCACCCCCCACGCCGATGGATACGGTGCGAAGGGCTCTCACTAGGGTATTATAACCCCCCATTCTAATTCCCAGCGGTTTGAGCAGTGGCGCACCATTTACAAGTATAGCTATGTCCGTGGTGGTACCACCAATGTCCAGTACCACCTCCTCCTTGCCGGGATCGGTAAAAGCGAGCGTACCCATAACGCTCGCAGCCGGCCCGGAGAGGATGGTCTCCACCGCATACTGTATGGAGCTTTCCTGTGCCATAGTACCGCCATCTGCCTTGAGTATCTCAAGCGGTATCTGGATTCCCTCCTGTTCCATGCAGCCCCGGACCGCTTTATAGAATTCGCCGCTGATCCGGGCCACAGCACCATTCAAGTAAGTGGTGGCAATGCGGCGGGCAAAGTTCAGATGGCCTGATACCTGATGGCCCAATGTTACAGTCTCGAAGCTGTCCGCCAACAAGTCACGCATCTTCAATTCGTGACTGGGATTGCGAATGCTGAATTTACCCACCAGCGCAAGATTGCGGATGTCTTCAGACCTGAGCTTCCTCCCAATCTCCAGTACTTCCTCGTCACTGATTGGAGCGATTTCCTGACCCCGATGATCAATAGCACCACTGACGACATAGTAGTGATCACCAATGGTAAACGCATTGGGATTCACCCCAGGGCCGCTGGCCACCAAAATTCCCACCGGCTCTGTTTTTTCTTGAACGATGGCATTCGTAGCCAGAGTTGTGCTCACCACCATGCGCTCAATAGATTGAGGATCCAGGTCCTTGGTTGCCTCAGAAATGCCTGAGCAGACGGTGTCGAGAAGATTCACGTGGTCTGTGGGAAGTTTGACCTTGCTGACAATCTCCCTGCCTTGAAGAACCACAACGTCCGTGTGAGTTCCGCCGACATCGAGTCCGACAATCATCTGTTACCCCTAGTAAGAACAAAGAAAACCTGGGCTACCAGCCCGAATGTTCCTCACATTCGACCTGGCCATTCTGCGCAAGAATTGGGAATGCTGCAATTTGATCGCCGCAAAGATAGCAGATACTTTTGCCAGAGTCGAGAGCAATTAGGAGGGATTTGAGATTGAGGAAGGCATAGGGCATAGAGCGTAGAGCATAGGGAAATACAGCTGGCAGCTAGCAGCGGGCAGAAATCAGAGGTCAGGGGTAAAGCTGATCTCTGATCTCCGACTTCTGACCTCTGTGATAGACGACTTTTACGGTTTCAACGATTTACCGTTTACCTTTTACCGTTTACCTTTTACCGTTTACCGCCCTTTAGAGCGGTTTGTTCCCATTCAGCTTTTGGGCAAGAGTGTA
>JAUWKY010000102.1 GCA_030613915.1 Syntrophobacterales bacterium | reverse complement strand
CGGATCTTTACACTGTTTCGCTACTCGCGGAGGTACCGATGTTTTCAGAGGAGGATCTTTCTGAAGATCTTTTTGCCGATCTTGAGACTGAGCTGGTGGATGCGGGCGAGGAGCCAGTCAGTGCCGAGGTCAGCCCTGTTTCAGAGGAAGATCTATCCGAGGATCTTTTTGCCGATCTTGAGGCAGAATCAGGGGATGTGAGTGAACAAGCCGTTAATGGGGTGTCAGCCATGGTTGCCGGGGAAGAAGTTACCGACGATATCGGTACAGACCTTGAAGCGGAGTTAGAGGATATAAGCGAGGAGGCTGCGGTGGAGGAACTGTCCGCGGCTGCAGTCGAGGAGTTGGCAGCGCTCGTCAGTGCTCAGGTCGAGGCAGTGGTGATCCGTCTGGTAGAGGAACGATTGCCTGCCATTGTGGAGAGTGCAATTGCCCAGGAGATAGAGAAGATTAGGAATAGTTTGGAAGCAGAAAAATGATCACCTGCCGCGATTATTGGCGGGTTATGAATGGGGGTTATCTGGATAATCCCCATTTTCTTTTTGTCCGTTGTCCGTGGTAAAAGATAATGTGGTGTTAAACGACTGAGTGCAGACAATGGACGTCTGAGAAGGAAGAAGGAAATGAAGAACTCAGTGCTGCCCAAAGCCTACGAACCTGCAGCTGTAGAGGAAAAGTGGTATCAATTTTGGGAGGAGCAGAATTTATTTCGAGCTGACGAAAACAGCACCGATCCCGCCTATTCTATCGTGATACCTCCACCGAATGTTACCGGTGATCTGCACATGGGGCATGCCCTCAACAATACGCTCCAGGACATCCTCTGCCGATACAGGAGGATGTATGGAGACAATGTGCTCTGGATGCCAGGAACCGACCACGCCGGCATCGCCACCCAGAATGTGGTGGAACGTCAGCTTACAGAAGAAGGGTCGGATAGACATCAGCTGGGGCGGGAGAAGTTCATCGAAAGAATTTGGCAGTGGCGTGAGCTCTACGGCGGGAAGATTATCAATCAGCTCAAGAGGCTAGGAGCAAGTTGCGATTGGAGTAGAGAGCGCTTCACCATGGACGAAGGTCTTTCTGAAGCTGTGAGGCGCGTTTTCGTTTCCCTCTATCATGAGGGCATGATTTATCGGGGCCAGCGGATTATCAATTGGTGCCCACGGTGCGTTACAGCACTGGCTAACCTGGAGGTGGAGGCGGAAGAAAGGGGGGGGCGGCTTTACCATCTCCGCTATCCTTTCCCTGATGGAACTGACGGTCTGGTAGTGGTCACCACCCGGCCCGAAACTATGCTGGGAGACACCGGTGTTGCGGTACACCCGGAAGACGAGCGTTACCGTGATTTCATTGGGAAAAAAGTCATACTCCCTATTCTAAACCGCGAATTGCCGGTGATTGCAGATGAGTACGTTGACCGGGAGTTCGGCACTGGCACTCTGAAAGTAACCCCAGCCCACGATCCATACGATTTTGAAATCGGCCAGAGGCACGGGCTGCCAGCGATCAGGGTGATGGATGATCAAGGCGTGATGAACGAAGAGGCGGGTCCATATGCCGGCATGGACCGCGATAGTTGTCGTCAGAAGATAGTTGAAGACCTCCAAGGGCAGGGTTTTCTCGTAAAAGTCGAAGACTACCAGCATAGAGTGGGTCACTGCTACCGATGTAAGACAATCATCGAGCCGACACTGTCCAAGCAATGGTTTGTGGCGGTGAAACCGATGGCCGAAGCTTCCATGGCGGCGGTGCGTGATGGAAACACCCGCATCATTCCAGAGATGTGGGAGAAGAGCTACTTTGACTGGTTAGAGAACATTGAAGATTGGTGCATCTCACGCCAGATCTGGTGGGGGCATCGCATTCCCGCATGGTACTGCCAAGATTGTGACGAAGTTACTGTTGCCATGGAAGAGCCCCAGCAATGCAGCCGTTGTAGCAGCAGCAACCTGATTCAAGAGAACGACGTGTTGGATACCTGGTTCAGCTCTGCCCTCTGGCCTTTCTCCACCATGGGATGGCCTGAGAAGACACCAGAGCTTGAGAGCTTTTACCCCACTTCTGTTCTGGTTACCGGTTTCGATATTCTTTTTTTCTGGGTGGCACGAATGATGATGATGGGCTTGCATTTCATGAAGGACGTGCCATTCCGTGACGTCTACATTCACGCCCTTGTCAGAGATGCCGAGGGCCAGAAGATGAGTAAATCTAAGGGAAATGTCATCGACCCTCTGGTGATCATGGACCGCTATGGTACGGATGCTTTTCGTTTCACTTTGGCTGCCTTTGCAGCACAGGGAAGAGACGTTCGTCTCTCTGAAGAGCGGATTGAAGGCTACAGGCATTTTGTCAATAAGCTCTGGAATGCCAGCCGTTTTACTCTCATGAATCTCGAGGGAGTGGAGGCCGCCGGGGTGTTCCCCGAGCCAAGAAGGTTGGCAGACCGTTGGATGCTGAGCCGGTTGCAGGAGATTGTCCGTCAGGTCAGCGAAGCGCTGGATTCTTATTATTTCAATGAGGCTGCCAGTGTGCTCTATCAGTTCACCTGGCACGAGTTCTGCGACTGGTACCTTGAAATGATCAAACCGGTCCTATACGGCGACGACGACAAGGAACGTAAAGAAACCCAACAGTTTCTCCTTCATGGGCTTTCTGCCATTCTTCGGCTGCTCCATCCCATTATGCCTTATGTTACCGAGGAATTGTGGCATCATCTTCCCGACAATGAAGGGAGCATTATGGTGGCAGAGTTTCCCAGATCAGATGAGTCCCTGGTGGACCGTCAGGGGGAGGAGCAGATGGCAGTTGTGATGGATGTGACCACGGCCATCAGAAACATTAGGGGAGAGATGAATGTTGCTCCGGCTGCCCAGTTGGAGACAATGGTCTTTGGCCCGGAGAGCCTCAGCAGTATTGTGAAGACTCATGGCCATTACATAGAAGATCTGGCCAGGCTGTCATCGCTGGAGGTGGTTAGGGACGGGGAGCGGCCTCGGGTGGCGGCTTCGGCTGTGGTTCGAGAGCTCGAGTTGTTTGTGCCACTCGAGGGTGTCCTTGACTTCAAGGAAGAGAGTCGACGTCTGCAGAAGGAAATCAGCAAGCTGGAGCCTGAATTGGCCAGGACCCAGAAGAAACTGACCAATAATGCATTCCTCAGTCGGGCCCCTGCGGATATTGTCGCCAAAGAAAAGGACAAACTGGAGAGATTGGGCGGCAAACTGGATAAGCTCCAGGCGCAACTTGAAAAACTGACAAAGCTCAGTGGTGGGGGATAGGGCTTGTTATCTGATGAAGTGGAAACATTGATCAGCAGAGCACTGGCCGAGGACATAGGCAGTGGTGATATCACCACTGCTTGCACAGTGTCACCTGGTGCTGAGGGTAGGGGACGTATTGTTGCCAGGGAGCCACTGGTTCTGTCTGGCTCCACCGTAGCCAGACAGATCTTTTTGACAGTTGAGCCCTCCCTGGATGTTACCCTACCCTTACAAGACGGCAACCAGGCAATAGTTGGGGAGGCGCTATTGAGGGTAACAGGCAATCTGGCCGCCATGCTTACGGCCGAGCGGACGGCCCTGAACTTCCTGCAAAGACTATCAGGTATCGCAACACTCACCCGGGCCTTCGTGGACAAAGTGGCCGGGACTCCCGCCCGCATCCTAGATACCCGCAAAACCACCCCCGGATATCGTTTGTTAGAGAAAGCTGCAGTTCGAGACGGGGGTGGCTACAACCACCGCTTTGGGCTCTACGATGGAGTCCTTATCAAAGACAACCACATTGCGGCGGCAGGATCTATTCAGCAGGCCCTGAAGGCAGCACGGACCTGCAAGCCGAAATCTCTGAGGGTCGAGGTGGAGGTGGAAACCCTGGATCAACTAGCCGAAGCCATAGCTGCTGGCGCTGACACCATAATGTTGGACAATATGGATCTGGCAACCATGGCAGAGGCTGTGCGGCGGACTGGGGGAAAGGTCCCTCTTGAGGCTTCGGGCGGAATCACCCTGGACAATGTCCGGGAAGTGGCTGCTACGGGAGTCGATCTGATATCGGTTGGCGCCCTGACTCATTCAGCCCGGGCCGTTGATATGAGCATGGAGATTGAACCGGCCCCAAAGAGTGATATTAGTTGACCTTAACCCGTTGCTGAAATCGTCTCTCCTTCGCAAGCAGTGAAGAAAAATCCGAAATCCGAATATCGAAATCCGAAACAATTCTCCAATTCCAGAAATCCAAATGACCAAAACATTAAATGCCTTAATAAGATGGTATTGTTTGGGAAATTGGAAAATTCGAATTTCTAATTTGTTTCGTGCTTCGAATTTCGGATTTGACAGGCTCCAATCGAAGAGAGGAGCCTGTTCTCATTTCTTCCCTAGTTCCTCTGATCGCCTGGTAGCAGCCTCCACAGCGTCCATAAGCATGCCACGCATTCCTCCACTTTCCAAGATGGCCAAACCATGGATGGTTGTACCGCCCGGAGAGGTGATCTGATCCTTGAGAGCACCGGGATGTTCTCCACTCTCTGCTAACAGTTTCGCCGCACCCAAGGTGGTTTGCACTGCTAAGTCCCGCGCCACCGGGCGGGATAGGCCCATCAAAACCCCAGCATCTATGAGAGCCTCCACGAATAAATAAACATAGGCAGGGCCGCTACCGCTCAGGCCGGTGACTGCATCCATATGAGTCTCATCAACTTCCACGACCACACCAACTGCCTCGAACAGTGCTCTAGCCACTGCCAAGTGTTCAGAATCGGTATGGGTGCCGCCGGCAATGGCAGACACGCCGGTCAGAACGAGCGCCGGGGTATTGGGCATAACCCTAACCACGGGTACCGGCTTGGCAAGCCCCTGTTCAAGAGAAGCAATCGGTACGCCAGCAGCAATGGAAATAAGCAAGGGCAGGTGTTCAAGGCTCGCATGTGTTTCGGCAAGCACATCTCCCACTTGTTGGGGTTTCACTGCAAGGACGATCACATCGGAGCCTCCAGCCAGTTCTCCGTTGTCAGCAAAGATAGATACCTGATATGTGTCCCGGAGGTGGTGGAGCCGATCCTGGCTGATGTCACTGACCCTGATATGGCTGGCATCAAAACTGCCTGATTTCAACAGCCCCTTGATAAGGGCCTCACCCATATTTCCCCCGCCGATAAATCCTATTGTCTTGGAGGCAACCATAACAGTCTCCCTCATTCAGCAAGTGGTTACAGTAGTATTTCAACAGGTAAAAGGATTATCAAAGTTTTAAGCACGAAAATTGCTATGTACTTAAGTGAAAGTCAGTACTCAGTGGCCAATGACGAATGGTCACATAAAAGTGACCAAAAACAAGACACGTTGGCCATTATCGAGAAAGGTTGAAAAAATGTCAATGCAAGTGAATATTTGAAAAGAGGTATATCCTTTATCTTCTTGAAAATAAGGGATTTTTCTTGACACTCTCCATAAATCAAGATAATGTGGCCTGTGCAAAAGAGCAAGATAGAAAGGAAGCATGAATGTTCGTACTGGGCAATCTGTTGGATGCACTTGCCAGCATCCTTTACCTTGTGCTCAATCTCTACATGTGGATCATTATCGCTAGGGCGGTTATATCCTGGGTTAACCCGGATCCGTACAACCCTATTGTCCGTTTTCTTTACAATATCACCGATCCCGTTCTATTGGCGATAAGACGCCGGCTGCCCCTTTCTTTCGGCGGTATAGATTTTTCGCCTATAGTGGTAATTCTGGTCATCATATTTTTGCAGAGATTCCTGGTCGCTTCACTACATGATCTGGCCAGGCAATTCGTCCACTAACCAGAAGCATGAGTGGAGGATGCTTTAAACAGCAAAAGAACAGGAGAACCCAATGCTACTGAGCCCTCTTGAGATTCAGCAGAAGCAGTTCCCCATCCGGTTCCGCGGCTTGGATGCCAAGGAGGTGGAGTCGTTCCTGCAAAAGGTTGCTGATCAGATGAGTGCATATCTCAAACAAATCGACGAGCTCAGGCGGGAACTAGAAGACAAGGAACGCCAACTCGGCGAACACCAGGGGCGAGAACAAACCCTGAAAAACACGCTCATTAGTGCGCAGAAAACTGTGGAACAGATGAAGGCCAACGCTCAGAAGGAGGCAAAGCTTCTGGTTTCAGAGGCTGAGGTCAAAGCAGAGCGTATCCTGAACAATGCGCATAACCGTTTAGCCCAGATTCATGAAGACATAACCGAACTCAAGAGGCAGCGGACTCAGTTCGAGCTGAAAATACGCGCCACCATAGAAACCTATCAGAAAATGCTGGATATGCAGAAAGAAGAAGAAGCAGAGGTGGAAGACCTGGAAAGCAAGCTGAGATTCTTCACCAAACCCTAGAAGAGCTCTTTGTATCACTTTCATCTATCCAACCAGATCTGTTTGTCCTACCCATTCGTCTCTAACGAGACGGTCTGTTTGATGCTAAGGCTTTGCCCAACTCATCAGCACAAAAGGCTGGTTTTATCACAGAGGAGTTAGGTGATATGGAAGTGCTGCGTACAAACGATGAGATGAGCAAATGGCGAGAAGAACGGTACCGGAAAGGCCAGATTGTCGGCTTCGTACCCACCATGGGTTACTTGCACCGGGGACATCTGGCCCTCATGGAGGAGGCCTTGCGGCGGGCCGATGAGGTGGTGGTGAGCATATTTGTTAACCCAACCCAGTTTAGCCCGGGCGAGGATCTTGACCAGTATCCCCGCGATTTGGAACAGGATCTTAAGCTCTGCCGTGATCTCGGGGTACAGGCGATCTTTGCTCCGGAAGTTGAAGAGATGTACCCGTCCGGATTCCAGACGCGGGTGCAGGTGGAACATCTTAGCCAGAATCTCTGCGGCTTGTATCGGACAGGCCATTTTTCAGGCGTGGCATTGGTTGTCACCAAGCTGTTTGGCGCGATTCGTCCCCATCTGGCCGTTCTCGGAGAGAAGGACTTTCAACAGCTGGTTGTGATCAAGAGACTTAGCAAAGATTTGAATCTTGGGGTGGAGATTGTCGCTCACCCCATTGTGCGTGAACCGGACGGCCTGGCCATGAGTAGCCGGAACAAATACCTCTCAGAAGAGGAGCGCAGCTCGGCTCTTTCCCTATCACGCGCTCTTCTGGCTGCTCGCAACATGGTCACCGAAGGTGAACGACGGGTGGATGTCTTGGTGGCCAGGGCCAAAGAGATGATTGAGGCCGAGCCGCACACTCGCATTCAGTACGTGCAGGTGGTGGACGAAGAGACCATGACAGATATTGATGAGGTGACGCCCAAGGCGGTGATGGCCATGGCTGTCTTCGTTGGCCAGGCCAGATTGATCGATAATATGCGGTTGTCACCATCTTTACCTTGCCTCTCTAGCCCATGAGAAACCAACCAGAGTCAGCAGTGTCTACATACGTGCGCGATAGAGATCACGGGGCAGTCCTCAAGGTGCAGGTGCAACCCCGGGCCTCTCGGGATGAGGTGCTGGGTCCCCATGGAGATGCCCTCAAGATACGCATAACCGCAGCTCCGGTGGCAGGGGCGGCCAACAAACACTTGCTCAAATTTCTGGCCAAGAAACTCAAGGTTGCCAGGAGTCAAATGAGTATTGCCTCAGGTGCTACATCTCGGGCCAAAAGAATTGCTATCGAGGGAATATCGGCAGAGGAGGTGCGGCAACGACTC
>JAUWKY010000335.1 GCA_030613915.1 Syntrophobacterales bacterium | reverse complement strand
GGGGGAGGCTGCGAAACAACGAGCACCTGAGCCTCCTGTCTTTACGCATCTCAGCTTGGCTAGAGCCAGCATGAAAATTTGGTGCATCTTCAAAAGTAACACTGCCATAAAATGGTGCGAATTGCTCGTTGTGGAGGAGCCTTCACTTTTGGCCTGTGTCTCTCAGAACATTTTTGGGGAAACTCCTTGCAGAAAAATTCTTGACTTCGTTGGATAGGCAATGTTAAAAGACGCAACTACGCATTTTTCAGAGTGCTCCCATAAACTCGATCCGGCAGTCGAGCTTATTTTTTGAGAAGCAAGTGAAAAGGAGGAGAATAATTGGCCACCCATAAGTCTGCTATCAAACGAGCGAAACAAAGTGAGCTACGGAGACAGCGAAATCGTGCTAAGAAGACAAAGGTGAAAGGTGCGGTAAAAAAGGTGCGAGTAGCCCTGGAAAACAAATCTGTGGAGGAAGCCCAAGCAGCTCTCCAAGAAGCCATCCCCACAATTGACAAAGCTGCATCAAAAGGTGCTCTGCATCACCGCACTGCGGCACGGAAGATTGCACGCTTGAGCAAGAAAGTTCACGCCCTGAGTGCAGAGCAAGAATAGAGTCCGTTGTATCTACCCTACCGTTAGCAAACCCACACCGGCAAAAATCGCTAGGCTCGAGCTATAGTACCCCATCTGAGGCTGTGCTCGCCTCGGCCAGGATCTCACGTACGGTGAAGTACGCTTCGTCCTGACCGAGCCTGTGCGCAACCACATCTGGCGCACTCTAGCGCGTTTTTTCTCGGAGTAGGTCTGCAACGTTAGGGTTTATTCTTTTCGTGAAGAGAGGACAAGCACCCTACCCCATCAGCAACGTCTTTTCCTTTGCGCCAAGACTAACGCGGCATCTGGAAATTTAGCCCGGATATTTCAGAATAACTTGCTGCGGTCTAAAACTCCTCGAAGAGATCTCGATGGATTCTTTCGGCTAGAAACTCTGCTATCCTACGAAAAGCCTCACGTCTTAATCTATTCGTATTCAGGGCATTTGCCGCCTCAACGTATTCATCATGGTAACTCAGTTTCTTGTTCTGCCAGAGAACCTCATCGGTGTCTACCCGGGTGAGGGTGAGAGACAGAGTGACTATCACCCGGGTCTCGAGCGTTCGGGTTCGCGTGAGGTGAGAAGCAGTTTGCGTCTTAATCCTGGCAACACTGCCACCAAGAACCGCTTCGGCCTCATTTAGGGGTTTTACCGACAACCTCTTCCAGCGAATGAACTCATTGAGGATGGCATTCGTAAAGATAGTCTCAATGCCAATTTCGGCTGTTTGGTTGCCCAAAACGTTCACAGCAATACTCTGAATATCGCCAGGGGCTTGACCACCAGTCCCGGCGAAATGGTAGCCGCACCCGAAGAGAGCTAAAAGTGCGAGGATACAGGCCGTCAGAGCAATTAGTTGGCATAGTGACGCCGGGGAGTGGAGGGACGCGGCAAAACGATGACGCGGGGACGCGGGGACGCGGAGAGACGGCGATGAATTTGGATCTCTTGAAAGAAGACCGTTTTTGAGAAAACAAATTATGAAGGATATTATCCGGGAATAAATCTTTTTCACCGCGTCTCCGTCTCTCCGTATCTCCGAGTCTTTCTCCTGCCCGTGTCGAGAAATGGCTTACACCACAACATTGACCAACCTTCCGGGGACCACCACTACCTTGCGAATGGGTTTGTCCCCGATGAAGGTCTTGATCCGCTCGTCAGCCAAAGCAACTTGCTGAACCTCCTCATTGGTAGCGCTCGGCGACACATAGACACGATTGCGCAATTTACCGTTGACTTGAACCACAATGAGCTGTTGCTCTTCTGCCACTGCCTCCTCGTCCCATTGCGGCCAGAGTTCTTGCACCACGCTTTTCTCGTGCCCCAGAGTCTGCCACATCTCATCTGCAATGTGCGGCACCATGGGTGAGATCAGGATTATGGCCGTCTCCACTGCCAGACGAAGAACGGGAAGAGCCTCAGGACCGTAACGAACTTCAGAACGAAATTGATAGATGGCATTCACCAGTTCCATGACCGCACTGATGGCAGTATTAAAATGAAACCGTTGCTCGATATCTTCAGTGACCTTTTTAATAGTCTGATGGGTCTTGCGATGCAAAGCCTTCAAATCACCGTCTATCGGCTCAGTGCCATCGTACGGAGAAATTCCCTGAAGTTTATCAAGCTCATCATGGACCAAGCGCCAGAGTCGGTTGAGAAAGCGGGCGCTACCCTCCACGCCGCGGTCGCTCCATTCCAGATCCTTTTCCGGCGGCGAGGCGAAAAGGCAGAAGAGACGAACCGTATCGGCACCGTAACGCTCAACCAGTTTTTCAGGATCAACCACGTTTCCTTTGGACTTGGACATCTTTTCTTTGCGGCCCATCTCTGCCAGAGTCCCACAATGACGACAGCGATAGACCTCCGGCTTCTCCTCTTGAGCATCTTCCGGGGCCAGCCAGCCGTGCTGTGAACAGCGGAGCGTCTCTTTACAAACCATTCCCTGCGTTAACAAGTTGGTGAAGGGCTCGTCCTGCCCCACCATTCCCATATCTCTGAGCACTTTGGTAAAAAACCTCGAGTAAAGCAAATGGAGAACGGCGTGCTCAATGCCGCCGATATATTGATCCACCGGCATCCAGTAATCGTTTCTGCCTCTATCCAGTGGTCCTTCCTGGTAATCTGGACAAGTGTAACGCATGAAATACCAGGAAGATTCCACAAATGTGTCCATAGTGTCCACCTCCCGCCTGGCATCGCCCTTACACGTGGGGCAGGTGGTCTCGACGAATTCTTTGAGGGTTGGCAGGGGTGTCCCGCCAGCAGGCGTGAGACTGGCGTCCAGGGGTAAAACCACAGGCAGATCTTCATCCG
>JAUWKY010000181.1 GCA_030613915.1 Syntrophobacterales bacterium | reverse complement strand
TCCTTCACTGGTGGCCAG
Source organism: Syntrophobacterales bacterium (assembly GCA_030613915.1). GTDB lineage: Bacteria > Desulfobacterota > Syntrophobacteria > BM002 > BM002 > BM002. The sequence continues at coordinate 5,366 of JAUWKY010000181.1, read as the reverse complement.
CCTAGTAAAACATAACTGTTTGCTTTTGAGTATAGGCTCTGAGGTAATGCGGTACACACCGCAGACCCAGCCGCCTGGGATTGACTTCCTGGGCGGCTTTCTTTATTTTCAGGGATGTATGGGAGTTGTGTATGGGAGTCTAGAAAAGTGTATGGGAGTTGGATTAAACGTAGAGTTAGTGGGGTATTACGAGGATTACGATAGAAAAATAGGTAGAAAAGGAGGTAAGAGCGTATGTCGAAAATAATCATATATGGTAAGAGTTCTTGACCTTACACTGAAAAAGCCAGGTCGGCTTACGGAGACAAGGCCACTTACGTAGACGTCGCTAACGACAAGGAAAAGCTCGAGGAAATGCTCGAAGTGTCCAAAGGTGTAAGGAAAGTGCCGGTCATTGTTGAAGGTGGAAAGGTAGAAATCGGCTATGGGGGAACATGAGGCGTGTAACGACTCATCGGTGATGAGTCACAGAGACGGTACACTTGCAACCTCCTTTGGACAAACAATTAGGTGGCGGGTGTCAATGTTGAAGACTCAGGTGTCAGGTGTCAGAAATGATAGACCTGAACACTGAAACCCGAACACTGAAACCTTAGCCGTAGTGATTTGTAATTTGGAATTTTGATTTGCGCGGGTCGGGCAAGCTTTTTGCATAAAAATTTGTGTTCCCCTCAACACATTGAAGATCCTTGTAATCAAGGAACTCCAATTATGAATCCAGCTTGGTCCGACAGGGTACGAATTCTTGCGGTTGATGACGACCAAAACGTTCTCGACCTCTATGAGGAATTTCTTTCTTCACCAATCTCTACCTACCAGTTTGATCTAACGCTTTGCCATCAAAGTGAAACCGCGGTTGAAGCGGTGCGAATGGCCATCGAGGATGAGGAGCCTTTTGCTGCTGCCTTCCTCGACATTCGTATGGATTCAGGTCCGGACGGTGTCTGGGCAGCAGAGCAGATCCGAACCCTGGATCCAAACATCGAAATTGTCATGGTCACAGCTCATAATGATGTCGGCCCAGAAGAAATTGTCTCTCGCGTCCCCCCTGCCGGGAAACTGCTCTACATTAGGAAACCTTTTACTCCGGAAGAGATTAAACAATTTGCCGTGGCGCTCGGTGCAAAGTGGCAGCAGGAGATACAACTCCTCAAAATCCAGGCTCAGCTGGAAGGCCACGTTGAGGAAAGAGCCACTGATTTGATAAAAACAAACGAGCAAATGAGGCGGGAGATAGAAGAGCGCCGGCGAGCTGAGGAGGAACTGCGAGAAAGCGAGGAAAAGTACAGAACCATCCTGGAAAACATCGAGGAAGGCTACTTTGAAGTCGATCTCGCTGGAAACCTCACTTTAGTTAATGATTCACTGTGCAGAATTGCGGGATATAACCGGGACGAACTGCTTGGTATGAACAACCGGGACTACACCACCCCGAAGACCGCCAAAGAAATGTATCAAGTCTTTAGCAAGACCTATCAGACCGGAGAGCCAGCAAGAATTGTGGACTATGACATTCTTAAAAAGGATGGCAGCACAGGAACCCTGGAGCTCTCTGCATCTTTGATGACGAATTCGACGGGCGAACCTGTTGGTTTCCGAGGCGTAGTCCGCGATGTTACAAAACGCAAGCGGGCGGAGGAGGCATTGCGTGAAAGCGAAGAGCGCTACAGGAGCCTTTTCAAAAACAATCACACGGTTATGCTATTGATTGACCCGGAGACTGCAGACATAGTAGATGCCAATCCTGCAGCTTGCTCCTTTTATGGTTGGGGCCATGAAGAACTCACCAGCAAGAAGATTACCGATATCAACACACTCACTGACGAGCAAGTTTTCCAAGAAATAGAGCGAGCGAAGTCAGAACAAAACCAGCACTTTTTCTTCCGTCACCGTTTGGCAAAAGACGAGATTGTCGATGTTGAAGTCTTCAGTGGTCCGATCGTACTGAACGGCAAGCAACTTTTGTATTCGATCGTTCACGATGTCACCGAGCGCAAACAAGCCATTGAAGCACTCCGGGCCAGTGAGGAAAAGTACCGCACGGTTCTGGAAGCAAATCCAGACCCTGTAGTTGTCTACGATATTGATGGGAAAGTTGTCTATTATAACCCTGCCTTCACCCGTGTTTTCGGCTGGTCCCTGGGTGAACGCTTGGGCAAGAAAATGGATGCTTTCGTGCCTGAGGAGAGCTTGCCGGAAACCCAAACGATGATAAACAGGGTGTTAGCTGGCGAGAGCTTCTCTGGCATAGAGACCCGCCGATACACCAAGGAAGGGAAAATCATTCCCGTCAGCATCAGTGGAGCCGTCCTTCGAGATATGGACGGCAACCCTCTGGGGAGTGTCATCAATTTACGAGACATCAGCGAACAGAAAAATCTGGAGGGCCAGCTGCAGCAAGCTCAAAAAATGGAGGCCGTCGGCACTCTGGCGGGGGGAATCGCTCACGATTTCAATAACCTGCTCCAAGCCATACAAGGCTATACGGAACTCCTACTAATGCGCAAGAAGGAGGGAGAGTCCGATTGGCGAGAACTGCAGGAAGTCATCCGTGCCTCCAAAAGAGGAGCGGAACTGACTCAGCAACTGCTCACCTTCAGTCGCAAGGTTGAGAGCAAAAGAAGACCCCTCGATCTCAATCAGGAGGTGGGAGAATTACGACAACTGCTCGAGCGCACCATTCCCAAGATGATAGATGTCGAATTTAAACTCGCTGACAATCTCAAAATGGTCAACGCTGACTCGGTGCAACTGAAGCAAGTGCTCGTGAACCTCGCTCTCAACGCTAAAGATGCAATGGCTGAGGGCGGCAAGCTGCTCATTGAGACGCAAAGCGTAACCTTAGATCAGGAATTTTGCAGGAGATATGCTGAAGTAAAGCCAGGGGATTACGTGCTGTTTTCGATCTCCGATACCGGGCATGGCATGGGTAAAGAGACGCTGGAGCACATCTTCGATCCTTTCTATACAACCAAGGAGGTTGGAAAGGGCACAGGCCTCGGTCTGGCAATAGTTTACGGAATTATAAAGAATCACGAAGGCTACATCACCTGCTATAGCCGCCCCGAGGTTGGAACCACCTTTAGAATATACCTACCGACAATAGAGCCGGAAATCGTGCCTGTAGACGTATTGATAGCACCGGAGCCTGAGGGTCTCGCCAGAGGAGGTAGCGAAACCATCTTGCTGGTGGATGACGAGGAGTTCATTAGGGAACTGGGGGTGGATGTACTCGGAAGTGCTGGTTACACAGTTCTCACTGCTAGCAATGGGGAGAACGCCTTGGAACTATACCGTCAGGAGCGGGCTCGGATTGACTTGGTGATTCTGGATTTGATCATGCCTGGCATGGGTGGCAGCAAGTGTCTCGAGGAACTTCTCACGATAGATCCACACACACGAGTATTGATAGCCAGTGGCTACTCACCCGATGGTCCTACCAAGGGAGCCCTTGACGCCGGCGCCAAAGGTTTTGTCAGCAAACCCTACGATAGCAGTCAGTTACTGCCACTGGTTCGTGAAATCCTGGATAGAAAATAAAGCCTCGAGTTCATCGCCCGTGCCGGATAGGAGGGCAGGGTAGGTCGGTTGGTGGTCTAAGTGACAAGCTTTAGGATATTCTTATTATCCTCGCGTCGGTATTGTACGTCCTCCACTAGCTCTTTGATTATGAACACTCCCAGGCCTCCAACCTGGCGCTCATCAATATCGTCGGTAAGATCAGGGGCATCCAATCCATGAACGTCAAAAGGAATGCCTGCATCTTCAATTTCGATAATGAACCGGCTTTCATCATCCAGCATGCAACTGACCTTGACCTCTCCAACCTGGTCCTGGTAAGCATAATTGCAGATGTTAACCAAGACCTCTTCCGTTGCCACGCCTATCTCGATGATCCTTTCGGGACTTAACCCCTGTTCTTCAGCACACCTGGAAACCAATTCGATGAATTTTCTCAGATTACTGATTTCAGCAGGCAGTTTTAGTTGTGATAGGAGGCGCATTTGCTCAAATCTGCTCGAGAGCGATTTCCACAGACTCGTATGTTGGAATCATTGAGCTGAATCCAGAAATCCTAAAGATCTTACTAACCTCTTCTCTGAGGTTGACAAAAATTAGCTTTCCGTCCTGTTGTTTCAAGTTTTTAGCTACAATCAAAATACTCCGGAGACCCGCGCTGCTCATATAGTCGACTTCGCCGAGGTTAATGATAAAGTTGGTTTCACCTTGATCCGCCCAGTCACCCATTTTTTCCTCAAAGTCGGGCGCAGAAACTGCATCCATTCTCCCTTTTAACGATACTATTTTCGTGTTCTTCTCCTTGCCAACTTCTATTATCTCCACGGGTTCCTCCATTAATAGCTCGTAATGGTATGCTTTGGCTCCAGCACACCCAGCCTGGTTAATAAACTTAATCGGGCCAAAGATTTCACTCTAACACGAATAGATCCCCGCTGACGCTGCTCGGAAATTGTATGAAGCGGTTACAGCCAGAGCAGATTTAGTATATGATAAAGTGAGCTGTGAGTAAATCGATAAGAACGGTTGGTACTTAGCGGCCCTTTATGTGCTCGAAGGTTATTGGAAGTCACTTGGGCTACTTTTGATTTCTGTTGACGGCAAATCACCCCTTCCATATACTTGATTCATCTGAGTACCTTATAATACCCCTCAGAACATTTGGTCCCGACCACGCCAGCGGGACCTGTTCTTCATCACTTTAGGAACAGACACGCAATCCAGGCATCTCTCCATGAAAATTCTGTTCATCGAGGTTGACACAGAAAGAGAATGGGGGCTGGCCTCAGTTGGCCCAGCTTATATTGCTTCCTATATTCGTTTACACGGGCACGAAGCGGCCCTTTTGCGGGTCCAACCTGAGCAGGAACTGCATGACCTCATTAGTTCAATTAAAAAGGAAGCGCCGGACATCATCGGCCTTTCCCTTACCACCAGACAGTGGCGAAGGGGTGTCCATGTAGCGGGCGAGATTCGTAAAAAACTGCATATCCCGGTAATTGCGGGGGGGCACCACCCCACATTCGCGGCCAAATCTGTATTGCAGACGGAAGGTTTCGACTATGTTTGTCTCGGCGACGGTGAAGAGGCAGTGCTTGAACTCCTCGACTGTCTCGAAAAGGGCGAAGAGATTGGCGAGGGCCGAATTGCAAATATATGGGCAAGGGGCACAAGCCGGCCAAAAATCCGGCCGCCTCTTCAGCACCTCGACAACATACCCTTTCTAGCCCGTGATTTGTTGGACGAGCGCTACGGGGTAGCCCACTTTATTAGCCAACGCGGCTGCCCCTTTCCCTGCACCTTCTGTGCGGCAGGCGGTATCAGAGAACTGTACAAAACTGAGAATT
>JAUWKY010000117.1 GCA_030613915.1 Syntrophobacterales bacterium | reverse complement strand
CAGGGGCAACTCCTTCTGAAATGTAAGGAGGCCGGAGATGTTCCGGCGCAATTCTCTCCATATCGTCTCCGGCTTCCACCGCTCCAGGGCCAACTTCCTCACGTATGGCTTGGCCTCCTCGACAACATTAAGTTGAGGATACAACTGTCGCGCTGTGCCCTCTGCAGTGATCAGGGCTTTGATCATGATGGCCAAATCAGCTGGCACTTTGAGCCGATTCTCCCGCAGCATGGTGCTGATATCGAGGAGCAGTTGGCCGATATTGAGCTCTTGAATGGGCAAGCTGTGGTAGATATCTACTATGTCTAGAATCTCTCGCTCCATCCCCCGCGGAACAATGCTGCCATCAACCTGGGTCATGTTGAGCAGAATGCTCAGGATCTTTTCACTGTCGCGATCAACCACTGCATTTATCATGTCGATCAAATCGTAGCGGGTTCGCCGGGTAAGGCGACCTACCATGCCCCAATCCAAGAGGCAGATAACGTTGTCGTCCAGAATGATTAAGTTGCCAGGGTGAGGATCAGCATGGAAAAAGCCATCTTCAAGGATTTGCTTTACGGTGAGACGTAGGCCGCGTTTAGCCAGGAGTTCTCGGTCCGCAACCGCGTCTACTTTAAGGTCCCTTAGCTTGGTCCCCTGGACCAATTCCATGGTGAGAACCTGCGGGGTTATAATTTCTTCATAAAGTCGAGGGATATACACTTCGCCGGTCTCGGTGAGTGTGTTAGCAAAAATCTTCATATGACGGGCTTCGCGGGTGAAGTCGAGTTCCCGAAACAGGCTCTTTTTCACCTCTTGTACCAGGTTTGGCAAATCGTAGATCTGCCCCCATTCCGTGCGCTCATGCAGCTGTCCGGCAATGAGTTCCAGGATATAGAGATCGGTTTCGATTACCGGGCGAATCTTGGGGCGCTGTATCTTCACTGCCACCATCTGCCCGCCATCTCTAAGAACAGCTTGGTGAACTTGGGCTAGAGATGCCGCTGCCAGCGGCTTCTCCTCGAAGCTCGAAAAAATCTCGCCCAAGGGCCGACTGAGATTCTTTTCCACCACCCGACGGATGGCCTCGTAGTCCACCGGAGCCACTTCATCTTGGAGTTTACGCAACTCCAAGACAAGGGGGTTGGGGATTAGGTCGGGTCTCAGGCTCATGAGTTGGCCAAACTTGATGAAAGTAGGACCCAGATCCTCCAGCGTGTGGCGCATCCGCTCCCAGGTACTCATCTCGGGGTGGACCTTGTGGATTTTTCTCAGGAGTTCCTTGCCCGGAAAATCCAACCGCTCCACCACATCATCGAACCCGTACTTGAAAAGGGTCTTTACAATGTCCTTGAAGCGGCGCAGATGCTTTACGGCCTTGATATCCACCCTCTACTCCTGTTCTTTTCCACTCGCTTCTTCACGCCTTGCAAGCTGCTTCTCGAGATCCTCCACCCGCGCCTGGAGCTCTTTAAACTCCTTTTTGCTGCCGATGTCAAAGTTGTCCAGCCCCTTCCGCACCGTCTCTGAGATTTTTTCCTGGATATCCTCCCACTGGTGCCTACCACTTTCAACCAGGTCTTGCGCCAACCGTTCCGCTTCATCTCGCGAAATTTTGCCCTCGTCCACCCACCGCCGAGTAGCCTCCTCCACCTTTTCCTTGGTCACCACGGCAGCGCCAAGGCTCGCCAACAGACTATTTCTGATCATTTCTAGGACAGACATAAGCAAACCTCCTTGTGATGCTGGTACTCAACTGAGTTCCGGCAATAATTACATGTGGTCCTCGGAGAAGAACACCACCAACAAACGCTTAATGTTGTTAACTATATAATTCAATTCTAGGGACCTCCTCATCGAAAGTCAAACGAAGGATCTGTCCGGAAATAAGTATTCCATTTATACATCTTATATCCGGACAAATCCGAATTCTCTTTGACTTGAACTGGGCCTTCTATTTGCATACAATGGTCCTGCTACCATGTCTGCACAAAATGGAGAATTCCCATGAGCAAAACGGTAACCATTGATGATGTAACCCTGCACATGAGCCATCCGGATGAATTGCCCATGAAGTGGGTGGGGCAAAAGGAGTTCATGGACCAGATCCTTGCGGCCTGGCTTGTAGTTACCCCCGATGACCTGTCTTTGAATCCCCGCATCCTCGGCAAACCTGGAGTGGGCAAAACCACTCTTGCCTACGCTGCTGCCAAGAAGCTTAACCGCGAAGCATACATGTTTCAGGCGACCATGGACACACGGCCCGAGGATCTGCTGGTAACCCCGGTGATTTCTGAAGCAGGGAAGATACGATACGTGGCTTCGTCCATCGTCACCGCCATGATCCGAGGGGGAGTAGCGATTCTAGACGAGGGCAACCGCATGAGTGAAAAAAGCTGGGCCTCTCTGGCGCCCTTGTTGGACAGCCGCAGGTACGTGGAGTCAATTGTCGCCGGGATCAAGATTCACGCCCATGCCGATTTCCGCATCTGCGCCACTATGAACGACGACGCCAGCACCTTTGAACTGCCGGAGTACATTCACTCTCGATTGCAGCCACAAGTGTTCATTGATTTCCCGGAACGTGAAGAAGAAAAACTGATCCTCGCCCAGAACCTTCCGTTCGCCGATGACACAATTCTCAACTACGTTGTGGACTTTTTGCAGATGAGCCACCTGGCCCAGGAGCGCTACACGGTTCGCGATGGTATCAACATTGGGCGTTATGCCATTAAACTTCTGTCCGCGTCCCGAAAACTGAAATGGCCGCGCCGGGTGCCGCCACCTGCCAAAAAGGTTCACCAGTGCCTTGATCAGGCCATCCATCTCATCCTTGGACAGGACGCAAGGCAGTACTTACCTCCATCACCAGAGACCGAATCGTAGGTCTCGACCTCGTGGGGAGGCAAGACTAATTTCAAACCAGATGTGCAGAGATCAACTGTTTGTAAATCCGAAATCCGAAGCACGAAGCACGAAACACGAAACAAATTCAAAATACGAATGTTCCAATGTCCCAAACAATGATGAATTGTATCGAATAAGAAGTTTTGGTCATTTGAAACTGGGGACCCGCCCGAAGGGTGGGGAGTCCGAAGGACCAATTTCGATATTCGAGCTTCGGATTTTCGACCGTCCTTATAGGTTCTAAGCTATGAAACAGGAACCTGGTATCTTCTTTGACAACATTTGTTTCGTGCCAGTCCTGCATGGTCGGCTTGAATTCGCTATGGCCGTAATTCGCTGCTTTGCCCGCTGGCAACCGGATGCGGTGGCACTGGAATTTCCCAGGACACTACGGGAACCATTGCTCAAAGGACTCAAGCGGCTACCGCTGCTCTCGGTTGTTCTTTATGAAGAAAAAGACGGTACTCACGTTTACCTGCCCCTGGAGCCCACCGACGGTGTAGTGGAAGCTGCTCGCCTCGCTCTGACTCACGATCTTCCCCTCCATTTCATTGATCGAGATCTGGAGTCTATGCCTCAGATTAACGAAGCATTTCCGGATCCTTATGCTATGCAACGGATTGGCCACACCGCCTACTGCCAGGCATACGCGGATCAGTCCGCTGAGAGAGAGGCGACCAGGCAGGATCTTTTGCGTGAAGCCAACATGGCTTACCATCTCCAGAGGCTCAGAAAAAAGCACCAACGTATTCTCTTTGTCTGTGGTATCAGCCATTACCCTCGTATTATGGCTCTACTTTCGAGCACTCAGGCTCAGCCTATTGGACGCCAGCGTCGCGATGGGGTAATCCTTGCCCATCTGCATGAACGTTCCAGCCGGGAAATAATGTCCGAGATACCCTATCTTGCAGCCGCTTTCGAAACACAGCGGCATGAGCTTTTGACCCTCTGGCAGGAACAACCCGACGCTTCTCCTCCCCTTGATCGTCTGAACCAGCATGAAACTCTCTTCCAGGATGCGGCCAGACAACACCTGCAAAACTCCCAGGAAGAAGTAACATCCCAACAGCTTGCAGTGCTGCGTCGTTTTGCCAGAAACTATGCACTTGTTCAGGGTTTTCTTGCTCCGGATTTCTACCAGCTCGTCGTTGCTGCCCGTGGTGCTGTGGATGACAACTACGGTTACGAGGCTTGGGATCTGGGAAGCCGATACCCGTGGCAGGAGGAGAATCCCACCCTTCCCACCATTGAGCTTCGCGGCGAGGATCTTTTCTTGAACCAGAAAAAAATCCGTTTTCATCGCCGTTTCCGCACCATGCGTCGCCGTCTTGTGCCGGTTCCTGCTAAGAAAAAGCGATCGCAGGAACAACGTCCAGGAGAATGGCAGCGGAAGTGGCAGGGGCACATGATCTGCTCGCATCCCCCGGAAGATATTGTCATCGAAGGCTGGGGCCACTACATCAAGAAGAAAGCAGGTCAGATCCTGGCCGCGGAGAACAGCAGGACTGTTCCTTTCACCAGTTCTCTTATGGATGGGATTGACTTGCGTGAGACAATTCGCAACTGGCACGAAGGCAAACTCTATGTAAAGGAAAACCGGTCTCTACAGGGAAAGGTGGGCTCAGTGGTGCTCATTTTTGATGAAGACCAGCCTGCCGAAAGTGAGGCGGAGAGATTCCCTTGGCGCGTGACCTGGCTGGGTGAACATGAGCAGGAATCGGACATGGCATTTTATGCCACTCCATCAGGCCAGCACCTCATAGGACCAGAAATATCGCGCTGCCAGTACGGTGGCTTCATGCTTACCTATCCCCCCATGCGGGTATACGACATTTGGCAGGACTCGTTTTTTGACATCGCCAGCACTAAGTCGGAACGATTGTTGCTGGCTGCCATCGACTATTGCGAACAAGCCCAGATTGCCTACATTGCCGCCAAGCCCCCCCGGAGTTGGTGCCATACGGTGGCAAGTCGTTACCGCAAGAAAATCATCTATTTACCCATTGGTATGTTCTCGCCGGTTTTTCTCAAAAAGATTCGTACCTTTCATGTCCTGGACGGCCATCACGTGCGGGAAGTAGCCGGTGAATATATTTAACCAAGGAGTCAGTAGTCAGAATCAAGAAGTCGGTAAACCTACGGCTCAAGGCCTAAGGCGCAAGGCACCAGGACGAAAGCTCAACAGGAAATCCCCCTTTATCCCCCTTTACGAAAGGGGGAGATTTTGAAGTGATTACATAGAGTTCCCCACTTTGATAAAGGGGGGTTAGGGGGGATTTTAAGACGAGCATTGCTCTGACCTTTGCTTATGTAAGCCCCCTATGGGGGCGCCAGCCTTTCGGCCCGGCTCATGGACCAAAGCCCCCGACTATGCCGGTGGATTCTTTACTGTCCTGTTTAAATCATTGTGAGCGCTGGAGATTTGCAAACGGCAAAATTCTCGGCTAAGATACCGCATCTCCTAACCTCGAGGCATTGGTATGAAAAGAATTGTCTGCATGGCTTTTGCCCTGTTCTTTCTTTGGAACCTTCCCTGCGCCGCTGAGAACTATGTACTCGTGGGTCATATGCGATCCGAGATCCGCTACGAACTTGAGCAACGGGTAACGCGCAGCCCAGGCATTCAAAAGTTGGTCTTGAGTTTCGTCGTGCCACCGACCTTTGAATCTCCTACCTACCGGCAGGAGATTCACGGCTTCGAACTTGCTTTTTCCCCCCAGCCCAAGGAGAAGAAACGCTCGCAGGATAATCGGGGAAACCAGATCATTGTCGCCACCTGGAAGCCAACTCCACCTGAAATCACTGCCCGCATCTCATTCAAGGCTCAGAACCAAACGAGGCTCCAGCAATTACAGACGAGGACTCCCTTCCCTCTGGGCAAAGTTCCGTCTGAGGTCTCACCCTATCTCTCCCCTACCAAACAGGTACAGTCGGATGATCCTCGTATACGGAAACTGGCCAAGGAACTCACCCAGGGTGTGACCACCCAGTTTGATGCGGTCCAGCGCATACTCACCTGGATAGTTGACAACCTGCGCTATGTTACTCCCCCAGCAAAATATGATGCCCTTTACGGCCTGGAAGCGCGCAAAGGAAACTGTCAGAATTTCTCTCACTTGAGTGCAGCTTTGATGCGGGCGGTGTCTATTCCTGTCCGCATTGTAAATGGAGTAACCCTTAACCAGCCCTTCAATGTCTCCAGGAAAAGCGGTGTACTTACTTTTAAAATGGGGCAAGGGCGCCACTCCTGGATCGAGGTCTGGTTTACGGACTTGGGTTGGGTGCCTTTCGATCCACAGCAAACCGAGCTTTTCGTTTCCAATCGCTACATCAGAATCGAGATTGGAATCGACAACAATGAGACCATCAACGATGGCCTTTTGCGCTGGTCGCAGATATCGGGAAGCAAAGGAAAACCCAGGCTGCAGGAGTCCATCAGTGCCGATTTTGACAGCGACCAGGTTAAACTTTCAGGCAGTCGCCAGGAATACGGACCGAGGAACCTGCTTCTTGTTCCTCCTGTTCAGGCAACTTTTACAGAAATAAAGGTGGAGCCACCGCCGCCACCACCAGTGATAACCGAACCTGAGCGGCGCAAGCTTCGTTTTCGCGTGCCCTTTCTCTTTGGCAATCTCGAGTTCCCGGAAAACGTTGATTTCGCCTTTCCCCGAGGTCCAGCAACTACGGTCGGCACTGACCGCTACCAAATAACCCGCAATTTCGTAGTGGAGACCGCAGAGTACGTCACCACCAAGCTTATCCAATATGCTCAGGTTTTTGAGCTCCGCAAGCCTGTTAAGCTGGAGAAAATAGGACTGGCACTCCATAATTTTGGTGGCGAAGGGCAACTCTGGCTTGAACTCCGGCAGGACAACAACATGAAACCGGGAGAGCAAATTGCCACGAGTGACTTTATAAATCTGAACCAGCTCTCCCTGAAACCAGGCTACCGTTGGGTGGATTTCGACTTCAGCCGGGAAAAGCCCGAACTCATGCCGGGCAACTACTGGATAGCCTTGGGATTTACCGGTAGCCCTATCGTTAACTGGTTCTATACTTATGGCAAGCCGGTGGGATCCGTTGAGGGCACGCGCTACAAAGGAGTGTACCAGGCTGACTGGAGCAACGCTCTCAGCTATGAGTTCAATTATCGAGTCGTTGGCCTCACGGTGAAATTAGGCAAGATTAGCCTATTTGTCGGATCAACTCCGCCGAGGCGGAAACGATCCGACCTACAACAATGTCCACGAGGGACTATTATAATGGAAATCTTGGCTTTAGTGGGTTCACCCCGAAGGCT
>JAUWKY010000185.1 GCA_030613915.1 Syntrophobacterales bacterium | reverse complement strand
GCGTTGAAAAGGGGTTTATGAATACCGTTACCCTGAAAAGAGATGGCTCGATCCTTAGTGACGAAAAAACCGTGGAAACCGACCCGCTGGTGTGTCTCAGCTACCAGGTGGACCTTAATGAGGACTATATACTGCGAAGCTACTTTCGGATGCTAGAAAAGCATTCTTTACTTGCAAAGCTAAATGCCTTCTTCCCCTCATTCATGGAGCAATATCTAGCATCTCCCAAAGAAAACTGCTTAACTGAAAACATAGACAAGCTTGAACTTAGAAAAACCGTCGAAATGATCGGTTTTCCCGGCGAGCCGCGGCTGGAAATATATAACTCTTTCCAGGGTATCCGCGGCGATGAAAGCTGTGAAATACGATCTCTCCAGTTCGACAGTCTGCTGGACATGCCGGTCAAGCTTGGCAAACTTAAACACATGGTGTTTGGAGACAAGGTGGACATATTCGAATTTGACACTGTGTTCACCTTGTTCGAATTCATTGACGGGATTGCCTGGGAACTTAGTTTTCATGTCGCGCCAACGGAGTGTGCCCTCAGGAGGTGACATATGTTTGACAAAATTTTGTTCGCCACAACAGCTTCGCCCATCTGCAAAGATGCGGCCGATGTAGCTTTCGATCTGGCCAAAAAGTACGACTCGCAACTAACCGTATTTCATGTGTTTGCCCTTCCCACCCACGGTTTCAGCCAATTCGCAGAAGATCTTAAAACGGGTCAGAAAGTGGAACACGACGACGAGTGGGCTAAACGGGTGACGGAAGAAATGCGGAGTACCTTTGCCGACAACTTGGCAGAAGCTGAAAACTATGAGGTGGAAGCCGTTGTGGGGGCACCCCACCGGGAGATCTTGAGGGCAGCGCGCGCAAAAGACATCGACCTTATTGTGATGGGCTCCCACACCAGACAGGAGGATACGGCTGCCACCCGTTTCAGAAGTGTGGTGGGCAACACCATGCAAAAGGTTGCCAAGGCAGCCCGATGTCCCGTCCTTATAGTAAGCAGACCATGTCAGACTTGCTGGTGGTATTTTTCTAACATCGTGTTTGGTACCGATTTTTCCAAGGCGTCACACTCGGCTTTTAAGTTCGCTCTCAATACTGCAAGACAGATCGGTTGCAAGCTCTATCTCTTTCATGCCTGCGACATTGGTGCGACGGACCCCGGTAAAGTTCGGACCCAGGCAGATATTGAAGAGAAGGTCAAAGAAGCACGGAAAAAGATGGAGGAGCTTTATCTTCCCGAACTGGAGGGGTTCGACAACTACGAAATCGATATCTGGGAAGGAACCCCGTATGTTGAAATCTTGAAGTACGCCCGCGACAAACAGGCAGATCTTGTTGTAATGGCTCACCATACCAGGGAAATAGATCCAGAAAAGGCAGTGCTGGGCAGCACGGTGGAGCAAGTGGTTCTCCGTTCTGCCTGCCCGGTGGCAAGCGTAAATCGTCCCGACAAAGTGGCCGCCAGCTAATACTATATAGTTCGTGACTGGTTGCATCTGCAGCTTCCTTGGAGCCCCGACTTGAAAGAGAAAAACATCCTGGTGGTTGAGGATGATCTGCACATGAGGATTTTCATAACCACCGTGCTTGAGACCAGCGGCTACAATGCTACAGCTACCAAAGATGGACAAGAAGGTATTCGAAAGGTAAAGGAGGACCGTCCTGACCTCATCATTCTGGATGTGATGATGCCCGAGGAAGGCGGAGTCTCCATGTACCGCCAGCTCAAAACAGATAACCAGCTTAAAGATATTCCAGTGGTGATGCTTTCGGGGGTTGAGAGCAAGACTTTTCTTCATTCTTTAAAAATGATGAGTACGGGGCTCCGGGATCCCCTTCCCGATCCGGAGGCCTACGTGGAGAAGCCTCCCAAGGCTGAAAATTTGCTCAATATAGTCCAAAAACTCCTTGCGGACAAATCTTTGCCAGAGTAATCTATCCTGATTGATCGAGCCCAAGCCGTCTATTAACTCCAAAGTTGAAGTGGAGGTGCCCAATGGCGAAAAAGATCCTGGTCGTGGACGATGATCCCAATGTTGTTTACTACCTCGTGGGTTTGTTCCATGACAACGGCTATGAGACTTGTGCCGCCCATAATGCCCCTGAAGCGTTTGATATGTTGCAGAAGGAAAAGCCGGACTTAATAACGCTCGATATTGACATGCCGGAGGTAACGGGGCCGCAGTTTTACCGAAAATATACCAAGATGGATGATCTTAAGGATATTCCGGTGATTATTATCAGCGGGTTGGCAAAACCCCATCTTGCAGTAAAAAAAGCCGTAGCTGTTGTTGAAAAACCTTTTGATCGTGACCAACTCTTGAAGATAGTAAAGGATACCATCGGCGAATGATCCTTTGACTCGCCACTGCCAAATAGCCAGAGGGAGTATGGAGAATCTTTCCCTGGGTGGATAGGGCAATCATGGCCGACAGAATATTAATAGTAGATGACGAAGAAGATATTCGCGTAGTTCTGAAAATATCTCTGTCCGACCTTGGCTACGAAGTATACACGGCAGAAAATGGCGAGGAAGCCCTCCAGATTATCGAAGAAGTTACCCCCCCCATAGTTCTCACCGACATCAGAATGCCGGTAATGGACGGCCTCGAGTTGCTTCGTAAGATTAAGCAAGAAGACCCTGAGACCGAAGTGATTATGATCACCGGCCACGGGGATATGGACCTTGCCATCGAAAGCCTCAAACATGAAGCGACTGATTTCATCACCAAACCCATCAAGGACGAACTTCTGGAAATCGCCCTCAAACGAGCCAATGAAAGAATTACCATGAGGCGGCAGTTAAGGGAGTACACAGAACACCTGGAAGATCTCGTTCGGGAAAAGTCAGCCAAACTGGTAGAAGCTGAGCGGCTGATTGCTGTGGGTCAGGTGGTTGAGGGCTTGTCCTCTGCCATGAAGAACATAGTGGAGGATCTCGAAAGTGGGCTGACATACTTCAACGAAATGCCTTGCTTCGTTTCCATCCATAACAGTAACAACGAGGTTGTTGGAACTAATCAGCTTTACAAAGAGCGCTTGGGAAATAAGATAGGACACGGCAGCTGGGAGATATATGCGAGTAGTGCTGCAAGCCAGGAAAACTGTCCTGTTGGTAAAACCTTTAGTACTGGAAAAGGGCAGCGAAGGAGGGAGCGAGTAAAGAATCTTAACGGTAGTGAGCTTCCGGTAATGGTGCACACCGCTCCCATCAGAAATCGAGACGGCAAAGTGGAATTGGTGCTCGAAATGGCCGCCGACCTCACAGAAGTGAGTCGTCTTCAGGAAGATCTTCTCACCTGTCAACAGAGGTACCAGTTGCTCTTTGATGCGGCGCCTTGTTATTTCACCGTTCAGGACAGAGACCTCAAGCTGATGGCAGCCAACAAGAAATTCCTCGAAGATTTCGGTATGCAGTTTGGTTCTTTCTGTTCACAGGCTTATTCACATGACGGTGAACCACATCCCGAGTGTCCTGTCTGGAAGACTTTTGAAGAGGGAGAATCACAGCAGGCAGAGACGGTGGTAACTGCCAAATCCGGCGAGCAGTACAATGTGCTGATCTGGACCGCGCCCATAAAGAATGTTGCCGGAGAAGTAACCCATGTAATGGAGATGTCCACCAATATAACTCAGATCCGCCAGTTGCAGGATCATCTCTCATCCTTGGGTCTTTTGATAGGTTCCATTTCTCATGGCATAAAAGGACTGCTGACAGGTTTGGACGGCGGCATGTATCGGCTTGAATCGGGTTTTGAAAAAGAAGACCAGGAGCGAATCAAAGAGGGCTGGGAAATTGTAAGGCATATGATTGGCCGCATCAGAAATATGTCTCTCGACCTGCTCTATTATGCCAAGGAGAGAGATCTGCAATGGGAACGAACCGATGTCCTCACCTTCGCTAATGATGTGGCCCTGACCGTTGAACCCAAGGCACTTGGCCATAACATCGAATTTGTTCGTGACTTCGATGCTTCCGCCGGAGAATTTGAGGTGGACGCCGGAGTGCTCGCCTCAGCACTGACAAACATTCTCGAAAATGCTTTGGACGCGTGCCTAGAAGACAATTCCAAAAAAGCTCATAAAATCATCTTTGGGGTAAGCCAGGACCAGGATGACATAATTTTCGATGTCTCAGACAACGGCATCGGCATGGACGAAGAGACCAGGGAAAAGATGTTTACTCTTTTCTACTCCTCCAAGGGAAGAGAGGGCACAGGCCTGGGTCTCTTTATCTCAAATAACATTATCGAGCAACATGAAGGATCCGTGCAGGTAGATTCTACTCCGGGTGAAGGATCACGTTTTACTGTGAGGATGCCCAAAATACTTCCGGACGAAATTAAGACCCTCCAGAAAGACTAATCCCTTCCTTATTCAGATCAAGAAATGCAATCTCAACCGTCGACAGCTATCTCTTACTCGTTTATTGCCTCCTGCGCGCGTGGTTCAGGCAATGGGAAACAGATTAACTGCCATAGATAGTGTCTAGGTACAGGACTTTCCCCAAAAATGGATGGTTGATGTTTATACATTGAAGCTATTGCCGAGTTGAGGTTTCATTTGAAAGTGAAAATGTCTTCCTGGTGTTTCTTCTGTCGTTCCGAGGCTCCGGCCTGGTCACTCAGAACAAACACCAGGAAGGCCAAAGGGGAAGGCTGCGAAACAACGAGCACCTGAGCCTCCTGTCTTTACGCATCTCAGCTTGGCTAGAGCCAGCATGAAGATTTGGTGCAATTCCAAAAGGGACACTGCCATAAAATGGTGCGAATTGCTCGTTGTGGAGGAGCCTTCACCTTTGGCCTGTGTCGCTCATAACATTTTTGGGGTAACTCCTCGTTTCTACGGTCTCGACAGCTTACTCTGCAAACCGCCAGCACCGAGAATTCATCATTGAGGTGCGGCTTTCAACTTGCGGTTAATTGTTACTGTCCATTTTTTAGTGGCCCCGCCGACCCTAATCGTACCATAGTTTCCTAGGTAGTTCTGATAAGAAAGCCAGCCCACGTTGAGCAGTTCTTCCTCGGTATAGTAGCCCTCTTTCTTGAGTTCTATCAAAATAGGCCGATCGTACCTCCATTCAAATTCCGCCGGGGTTGTTCCTCTCTCAACACCATCCACATAGTAGTGCGCCCCAGCCGGGTCCGTGTTGAGCCGAATGATACCTTCCTTTCCAGTACAACCCGACAAAATCAAGAGAACAGTACAACACATCATGGTGATCATGGAAGTT
>JAUWKY010000060.1 GCA_030613915.1 Syntrophobacterales bacterium | reverse complement strand
ATGGAAATCTTCTCATTGTCACGGATCCATATGATCAGGTCGTCAAGCTCTTTTGTTTCCTGAAGGTTCATGCCAGCGGCCGGTTCATCAAGGAGGAGTAAGAACGGCTCTGTCGCCATGGCCCTAGCGATTTCAAGACGTCGCTGCGCCCCGTAAGGAAGATTCATGGCAAACTCATTGACAAAGCCGGCAAGGCCGATCTTTTCGAGGATGACGTAGCTGTCCCGCACCACTTCATTTTCTTCTCTGACCGTACTTCGGCTCCGGAAAATGGCACCCAGAATCCCTGAAGACATGCGGCAGTGGCGGCCGATCATAACATTTTCCAGAACCGTCATATTGGGAAACAAGCGGATATTCTGAAATGTCCGGGCCAGGCCCCGTTCGGTCACGTGATTGGGTTTCAGACCGTTTACACGTTCCTGCTTTTTTTCTCCAGTGGGCGAAATCAGCATGTCACCCTCAGTGGGAGGATGAATTCCGGTTATGCAGTTAAAGAATGTGGTTTTTCCCGCACCATTGGGACCGATAAGGGCGACGATTTCCCCTTCCTTGACATCCAGATCCAGCTGATCCAGCGCCCGCAGACCGCCAAAATCCATACTCAAACCTTTAACTTCCAGTATAGGTACCATTTCCTTACTGATTCTTTCCGTTGTTGGTTTGCCCACCTTCAAACTTGTATGTTCGCCGGACATCGCTGATGATCCCGCCGGGACGAAAGACCATCATGAGCACCAGCATAGCCCCGAAAATCAGCATCCGGTATTCAGAGAACGCCCTGAGATATTCCGGCAGCAGGATCAGAATAAGTGCCCCGACAATAACCCCAATGATGGATCCCATCCCACCCAGCACCACAATGCAGAGGATGATAATCGATTCCCAGATGGTGAAACTTGCCGGATTGATAAAGGTGGTCTTGGCCGCGAAGATGACACCTGCCATGCCTGCCCAGGTTGCGCCCAGGGCGAATGCAGTCAGCTTCGTCTTTCTTCTGTCAACTCCCATGGCCTCACAGGCAACCTCATCTTCCCGCAAGGCAATCCAGGCTCTGCCGATTCTGGAGTTCTGCAAACGATTCACCACAAAAATGGTAAACAACACGAGAAGGATCATGAGGTAATACATATATATGGTTGCATCTTGCAGAGATAGTTGCATGCCGAAAAACGAGGGGCGGGGGATATTTGCGATGCCGCTGGGTCCGAAAGAAAATTCATTCCAGTTTTCCAAAATGAGCCTTATGATTTCACCAAAGCCGAGGGTTACGATAGCCAGGTAGTCCCCCCGCAAACGAAGCACAGGGAAGCCCAGAAGTACTCCGAAAAGCGTACCTATGCCGGCGCCGATGGGAAGCGCGGCCCAGAAACCAATGCCGAAATGGTGGTTCAGGAGCGCATAGGAGTAAGCTCCCACAGCATAAAAGGCCACATACCCCAGATCGAGCAGGCCGGCAAGTCCAACGACGATGTTAAGTCCCAGACCGAGCATGACATAAATGAGGCCGGTTATCATGATATTGGCCTGATACATGGAGAAGATGAAGGGAAACACCAGCGCGAACACTGAAATCCCAATCAGTGCCGGCAGGTAAAACTTCGGCTCGGCAAAAATCCTTCGACTGAGGGCTATTTTATCGCTCTCACCCGCCTCAACCTTTTTTTTGCCGGCTTCCTGTTGCTTTATGAAATAACGCCAGGCAAAGCTGAGAAAAAAAGTGCAGAGCCCAACAATCAGTAAATTTAGCCAGCGCCACTCAATCACGTTTTCGACGGTGTTGACCCGGATGACCATAATGGGAAAGGTCAAAAACATGAACCAGGCTGAAACCAGAAAAGATCTTCTTATTTCTCGAAAAGTAATCAATTCTCAAATCCCAACAAATCGTTATTGGCTATTGGTTAATCGTCGTGCCCGGATCTCTATAACCAACCAATATCGAATTATTCTTCATCCTATACTTTTTCCGATTCGGAGCGCCCAAGAATTCCTGCCGGCCTGAATATAAGGATAAACACCAGAAACAAGAAAGCGAAAACGTCCTCATAGTCGCTCGAGATATAACCGGTAAAGAAACTTTCAGTCCAGCCGAGCACAAGGCTTCCCAGGACAGCACCTGGAATGCTGCCGATGCCGCCAAGCACTGCGGCGACAAAGGCCTTTATTCCAGCGATAAAGCCGATGTAGAAATTTATCTGACCGATGTGGGAGGCAATGAGAACACCACCCAAGGCGGCCGTTGCAGAGCCAACGATAAAGGTGACGGAGATGACCCGATCCACATCAATACCCACCAGCATCGCCATATCCCTGTCCTGGGCGGTCGCCCGCATGGCTTTGCCAATCCTGGTGAACTTGATCAGAAAGGTCAGTAGAATCATGACAATTGCCGTGGTGATAATGATAGCAATCTCCTGGGAACTGATGATATGGGCATAGGGTTCCCAAAATTCAAAATCCGGAATTAGACTCGGAAAAGGCAGAAAGTCCGAAGTCTGAGCCAAAAGCACATAATTCTGTAGAAAAAACGACATGCCGATGGCGCTGATAAGAGCAGAAAGACGCGGAGCCCGGCGCAGGGGTTTATATGCCAGTTTCTCAACGGTATAACCATATGCAGATGAGTAAATTACCGCTCCAGCCGACGCTATCACCAGGATTGCCATTAGATTCCAGCCCAGCATATTAAGAACGCTGGCAATGATCAGAGCGGTAAATGCTCCAATCATGTAAATCTCACCATGGGCAAAGTTGATCAGCCCGATAATGCCATAAACCATGGTGTAGCCGAGGGCTATGAGGGCGTAGATACTCCCTCGGGTCATCCCTCCGAGAAATAGTTCAAGGAAATATTCCATGGTAAGCTACTGAGGCTCCTTGAAATTATTGTAGGTGACCTTTTAAATTTCGTTTCCAGAGGTGGCGGGGTTGAAAAAACAGGGGGCAGGCTTGGCAGCCTACCCCCTGAAGAAACAGTCGATCAATACCGTCCCTTGAAAAGTTCCATCTCGCGCCCGTGGTCGGGGACTTCCAAGGCAGGCTTGATAAGAGTATTGCGAGTCGGGGATAAATTGGTCAAAGCTGAAAGACGTCTCAGTAATCAGAAGCTTTTCTCTTTATCGTGCCTGGCCCTAGACTGAGATCTGGAGTCCAGCAAGCAGCTCAATATGCTATTTCATCTCAACGAATACTCCGTTTTGTACCTGATACATGGAGAACCCGACACCAACGGCATCTCCTCTCTCGTCAAAACGGATTTTTCCAAGCGGTGTCTCAACAAATTGGGTTCTCAGTGCCTTTTCCACCGCATTGTAGTCTGTTGAACCGGCCTTTTCAATTCCATTGAGAAGAGCCAGCGTAGCTGCATAGGCGTTGAGGAAGAATGCCCCGGGATCTTTGCCGTATGCCTTCTTGTGTGCCTCAGTAGCAGCAATCGCCATGGGATTCTTGGACACATCTTTGGGCCCGGTGGCATAAACTCCCTCAGCATACTTTCGGGCAACCTTGATAAAGGTGTCATCCTTTACGCCGTCATCGGAAATGAAGATGGTTTTCATCCTCTTTTTGCGCATCTGGCTGACAATCTTGGATGCTTCCGGGTGATAGCCGCCAAATATGACCGCTTCGGCTCTCGAGCGTTTAATTTTCTGAACAATTGCGGAATAATCAACGGCACCTGGGGTAATTCCTTCGTACAATACAACCTTTGCCTGAGGGGATTTCTCCAGAAAGCTCTTGACGAACTCGGCCAACCCTTTGCCATAGTCGCCTTTGTCATGAAGCACGGCTATTTTCTTCAACTTCAAAACGTCGAGGGCGAAATCAACTTCAAGCTTGGCCTGGGCATCGTCTGATGCAATGGTGCGGTAGAAGTTTGGATAATCACCGCTTTGCGTCAGGGCGGGGTTGGTGGCCGAGGGTGACATGGCGATTATCTTCGAATCTTTATAGATACCCATGGCCGCTCTAGTGGCACCGCTGCAAATGTGACCCAAAACCACGTCTACCTTATCCGATAGCAGTTTGGTCGCCGTGTTGGTGGCCACCTCAGGTTTGCAGACATCGTCTTCTACGAGCAACTCAACCTTTTTGCCAAGCACTCCGCCCTTTGCATTGACTTCCTTGACCACAAGCTCGGCTGCTTTTACGGTCGGGATTCCATAAGAGGCGAGATCGCCGCTATGCGGTCCGGCAACACCCAGCTTGATCGTGTCGGCGGCAAGGCCCATCCCGGCCATAGCAACAATCATAAACATGCCGACGACTGTAGCAACAACCAACTTTCCAAAAAGATTTTTCATAATAACTGCCTCCTCGAAAAAAGATAAAAAACCAACCTTAGCTCCACTTTTGGTGAAGGGAGTATAGGTCGAAAAAAACTTGTCTGTCAAGCGTGAATGGTCCCAGGAATGGGCCAAGTACTCGCGCCTTAAGGATTCACGGTGGTCACATAGGTAAACCTGCCGTTCTTCACCCTGTTGATCACCAGACGCTTGACTGTATTGCCGTCCTCGTTAATCTTGATGGGGCCGGTGACCCCTTTGAAATTCTTGGTATCAGTCAGAGCAGTCCGAACCTTGAACCCCTCAGTGGATTTGGCCCGTTTGATCGCCTCAATAAGAATGAAATAGGCATCCGCTCCTAATGCACCAAAAGCATCCACGTCCTTATTGTATTTCTTTTCGAACGCGACACTGAACTTTCGGCCCAACTCAGTGTTGACAGCTTTCGGATTGAAGTGGGCTGTGAGGTACACTCCTTCTACAGCCTTTCCACCAGTTTCTATGAGTGCCGGTACTTGGGCTCCGTCAGCCATAAGAATCGGCATTTTCATCCCCAAATCTCTGGCCTGCTTGGCCAGCAAAGCATCTTCAGTGTAGTAGTTGGGCATGTAAATGATGTCCGGGTTTGCCTCTAGCACCTCAGAAAGCTGGCTCCTGAAATCACGATCACCAGTCTGGATGTAGGCGGTAACAAGCACCTTGCCGCCCATCTCTCCGAAGGCTTCTAGAAAGAGATTTCCCAACCCCACACTGTAATCCGCTTGGGCGATGTCCACAATCATCGCAGCTGTGCTGGCGTCCATTCCTATTCTAGCCTGTCTGGCCGCCACTCGGCTTTGAAAAGAATCGTCGAAACAAGCGCGAAACACATATTTCTTGTCCCGGGTAACCAGGGGATTGGTGGCAGAAGGTGAAATCAAGGGAACCTCATTTTTTTCAGCAATGGAACCTCCTGCCAGGGCGCTTCCACTTATGGCGCCACCAATGATACCCACCACTTTGTGCTGTTTAATTAACCGCTCTACGGCATGGGCCGCCTCAGTCTGTTCACTCTTGGTATCCTCAAGAATAAGCTTGACCTCTCGTCCTAAGATTTTGCCCATCATTTGATGGGCCGTTTTTATTCCCAACCACTCCATTTGGCCGAAAGCGGATACGCTGCCGGTCATGGGCAAAAACACGCCAATATTGATGGGCTCCTTAGCCGTGGCCGCGAAACTCTGCATGCAGATTGCGGCCACAAAAAAAGCAACCACAAACATTCTCGTCATTTTTCTGTTTATCTTACTGTTTGGCTGGGAGACAGCGTTGTCCAAAATCCATCCTTATTAATGCATTCGACAAGATGTGCCAATGTGACCTGATAAAAGCAGCGGTTGAGAAGACTCGGTTCTCCCCACCCGCTGTGCTTTATGCTCAGATTAGAACAGTCGATAGGCAAGGAGGGCCAAGTGCCAAAAGGTAACCTGAAGCCTGCCCCTTGAGAAGCGAGATAACGCTATCACAGGGCCGGCGATGGTGTCAATGCTCCCAGCGCAGAGCGCACGGCGCATAGCGCCTAGAGCAATTAAGATTTCGCATTGCTCATCTCGCCTTGAGCATTTCGCATTTTGCCTTGTAATGAAATGGTTTTGTGGCTATGAGACCTCAAGGTGCAATGATAATTGCGTAATCAGGGACCCGCTTGTCGCAGATGCCGTTTGCGGTGCGGGACTGAGCGGAGCGGAGCGAGCGCGAAGAAATCCCAATTCCGCAATCGTCAATCGCCAATCCTCAATCGTCAGGGGAATGCCACGGTGGGTGGCTTGGCAGCCTGCAGTGTCCCGTTTTGGACTGCACCCACAAAAAAATGTCTTCGGCTTGTGCCATCATCCTTGAAGAAGACAGGACCACTAAGCCCTTCGAAAGCGGTGTCAGGTCCCGAAATTGTTCGCAAGCTTTGCAGAAATGCACGTCGCCCCGGGCCAGAGCTGTTCAAAACCTCCAGTGCCAGCCGCATCGCATCGTAACCAGCTGCGGCAATCCAATCTGGTCGCCGCTTGTAAAGTTGCTCGAATCTCCTGACAAATTTGGACTGCTTTGGATTTTCTGTTTCAAGCAAAATGGGCTGGCACACGAGCAACCCCTCGGCTGCCTGGCCAGCCATCTCGTAGAAATCCAGGTCTGCTAACTGATCAGGCCCCAAAACCACGCCACCTAAATGCTGCCGTTGACGCTCCAGCAAAAATAGACTGGCAGCTTTTGGAGAGGCTGCAAGAAAAACGCCTTCAGGGCTGGTACTCTTTAGGGATTTTACAGCTTGGGCCGCCCCTGCTTGATCGGAGTTGATTGCAACATTTGCCACTACCTCCAGATCCAGCCGTGTGGCTTCCGCATCGAATGAAGTGCTGAGTACATAGCCATAGGCAGAGTCGTCCCTGAGAATCGCGACCCGATGGAGGCCAAGACCCTCTTTCGCATAGGTAGCGAGAAATGCGGCCTGGTCTCCATCCCCATAGAGCAGAGAAAATAGGTTTCTGGTTTCACCCTGTCGGACATATTCAGCAGAAACGGTGGGATTAATAAGCGCAAGACCTGCATCCTGGTAAAAAGGCAGAACAGCGCGAAGTGTCTCAGCGCACAGATAGCCTATCACTGCACTTACTGCTCCGTCGGTTGTCAAGCGCTTGGCAGCAGCAACACCCCCTTCAGGGTCACAAGGTGAGTCGTACACCACCACTTCCAGGTTGAGATCGGCCACTCTGCTCTCGGCTTCCCGGCTTGCCATAAGTGCCCCGAACTGCAGCATCTGTCCTTCCTCCATCAAGGGGCCAGTATGAGGTACTACAACCGCAATCTTTGCGGGACCGCTCCACTCCATCTGTTTTTCATGTTCAGAGCAAGCACTCAATAGTAGGCAAGCTGCAAAAAAGATGGACCAAGTTAACACGGAGACACGGTGACACCAAGACGCGGAGACGAGACTCATGGCGCCTTGCGAATAAAATATTTCACCTCTGTCATTTATCATTCTGCAATCCACAATCAAAAGAACTAGGAGTCAGGAGCCGGGTGTCAGG
This sequence comes from Syntrophobacterales bacterium, assembly GCA_030613915.1. Taxonomy (GTDB): domain Bacteria; phylum Desulfobacterota; class Syntrophobacteria; order BM002; family BM002; genus BM002. The sequence continues at coordinate 1,741 of JAUWKY010000060.1, read as the reverse complement.
TGTCAGGTGTAAATGGTAATTCGTTATTGAGAATCTAATATCTAAATTCCTCAATTAGAAATTATTTCCCTATGCCCTATGCTCTATGCCCTGGTTTATTGTTGTCAAGATTTTTTCTGAGCCGTAGTGAATGTCACCTAGTCCAACCCTGGTATTTGAGAGTCTCAAATGAGCTCTGATCTTGCTTCATTGGGACTTAGGGACGACGGGGAGTTATAAATGCTATGCTTGAAGGTCGACATAGTCGCCTTAAGGGCATGGATGATAATCTCCCCGCCTTCACCTTAAGCAGCGAATCGATAACGATGATTGTCAAAGTTTTCCATGTACATCTCCTGGTCGCGAGCCAGTGCGTACATCACTCTGAGCAGTTTGCGCGAGATGGCCACCAACGCTTTGATTTTGGGCATGCCGCGCTCGAGCATCCGAGTGTAGGGCCGATGCATAGTCCCTGTGGATTTGACTGCGTTGATGGCCGCAAAATAGAGCAGTTTTCTCATCAGTGGTCGTCCGCGCTTGGAAATACGCCGCCGGCCTTTGTGCTTGCCAGAGCTGACCTCAAACAGATCAAGACCGGCCAGTTTGGTAATCTCAGCACTTGTCTTATATTGGCGAAAGTCCCCGACCTCGCCGATCAATCCAGCCACGGTGATCAGGCCGACACCTGGCAACGAAAGAAGATATCTGCTGTAAGGAATCTGTTCCAGATGCGATCGCATCTGGCATTCCACACGGTCGATAAAATCATTTTCTCTCTTAATCTTGTCAACCAGGTGGCCAATTTCTTCGACAATGCTCTCTTGGCCTTCATTGATGCCCACCGACGCCTGAGCAGCCTGACAAAGCTGTTCAGCATGCCATTGGCCCATCTTACCGCGACTGACCCGCTTGATGATTCTGCTCAACTGTTGCTCTCCCAGGGCGGCAATAGCCTGCCGGCTCGGGTAATGTCGGAGCAGGTACAATCCCGTCTTGCAGGAGATCTTCTTAATCACCTTCAAAAACTCGGGAAAAATGACAAAGAGCAAGTGTTGCAGCTGGTTGACTATGGCCGTGCGATCCCTAATGGCTCGTTCTCTGGCCTGGGTAAGTCGCCGCAGATGCGCAGAGGGTCCTTGCGGTATCACCACCCTCAAGGCATGGCCCAGCATAATGACATCGGCAATAACCCGCGGATCTTTGCGATCGGTCTTGTTGGGCGAATTGCCCGTCAGTTCCCTTACACGTTTGCTGTGCATCGGGTTGATTTGTACCAAGGTTACCGGCTGTTGCTTCAAAAAGTGCGTGATCGGCTCCGCGTATGGACCGGTGGACTCAAAGCCCACCACCACTTGCCTGCACCCGTGGGCTTTTTTAAAGCGGCTAAGCTTCTTCCAAAAACTATGAAAGCTGTCGTGGGTATTGTAAAAAGCAAACGGCTCAACATCCTGGCCATCAGGAGCTCGAAAGTATCCATAGTGCGAGCCTTTACCAATATCCAAGGTAACTATCATCGTTTGATCGTTGACGCTTTTGATTTTTTGCGATTTAATCTTACTCACGGCTATACTCCTCTGTTGGTTCCGGATTACCAACTCGCTAAATGTAACTGGAATCAATATGGGTATAGCCTTTTTTATACTGACTCAAGGCTACTGCAATATAGCAAGCTTGCGCCATATAGTTCACCTATAATACTTCTCCAAATACTCCTTCACCATGCGTTGAGTATTGAACCTGGGAGCACAGTCAGAGATAGAGG
>JAUWKY010000165.1 GCA_030613915.1 Syntrophobacterales bacterium | reverse complement strand
AACTTTCCTGAGGAGCCGGAAACCGCCACGGAAGATTTGTATGAGATAGGTCCCCATGTGATGTTTTCGCCACCGCTGGTCTGGGAGGGGCTCTCCAGGTCGGTAATGGTAAAACACCTGGACGCCAGTTGGCTCAAGCGAGTTGTCTACAACTTGGCCATGCCTGTTGGTTACCGCATGGCTGACTTTAAGTTTGCCAAACAGAAGCCCCCCCTTGGCTGGCGTCTGCTGTACGGCCTCATGTATCTGTTGACATTCCGGGCGCTCAAGGATCGTCTTGGTTTTGCCCAGTTACGTAGCGCCTCCACCGGTGGTGCCGCTCTGGGACCGGATGTGTTTCGTTTTTTTCATGCTTTAGGGGTAAGTCTGAAACAGATCTACGGTCAAACCGAGATCTCCGGAATATCCTGTATTCACCGTGACGGTGATATTGACTTCGACAGCGTAGGAAAACCGATACCGGAGACTGAAATTCTGATCCACAATCCAGACCCCTCAGGGGTAGGTGAGATCGTCTCTCGCAGCCCGGCTCTCTTTCACGGTTACCACAAAGATCCTGAGGCCACCAAGGAGACTCTCAGAGATGGCTGGTTACACTCGGGCGATGCTGGCTACATAAACGAGGCCGGCCATCTGATCTGCATTGATCGTATCTCTGATCTCATGCATCTCGAAGACAAGACCCAATTCTCTCCCATGTACATAGAGAACAAATTGAAGTTCTGTCCGTACATTGTTGAAGCTGTCGTGCTCGGGCATCAGAAGCCTTATGTAACTGCCATGATTTGCATAGACTTTAAACATACGGGCAAATGGGCTGAGGATCGCCGCATTGGCTACACTACATACACTGATCTGGCTGGCAAGGAGCAGGTATACGACCTGATTGAAGGAGAGGTGGTTCGGGTCAACCGTAGCCTGCCGCCAGGGGCCAGTATAGTAAAGTTCCTTCTTTTGTACAAAGAGCGTGATCCGGATGATGAAGAACTCACTCGGACCAAGAAGGTGAGGCGCAAGTTCATCAATGAAAAATATGCCAAGGAGATCGCAGGCCTTTACAGTGAGCGAGAAAGCTTGGACATCGAGTCCGTGATCCGCTATCAGGATGGCAAAACGACCACATTGAGAACCAACCTGCAGGTACGGATGGTGAGGTCTCCACAGGAGCATGCAGCAACAGAGAGGGATTCCTGGTGGCAGAGAATTTTTGGGAAGTAGGGCATAGGGAAGATTGCGGATTTCGGATTGCGGATTGCGGATTTCAAAAAACAAGAAACGGAGATTTTCCTGTGGGAGCGGCTTTCCCCAACCTGCTTGTCCCGGGTGTAGTCCCGGGGAGTCTGTCGAAGGGTAGCTGCGATTTTTCGATTTCAACGAATTTTCTAATTTTCTAATTTTCTCATTAACGAATTAACGAATCGAACAATCGACAAGTTTACTAATTGACTGATCAACTAATTTTCTAATTCCCTAATCAACGAATTGACGCTTTGCGCATTGCGGTTCAAGGAGCACTGATGAGCCCGGGATTCCTCTATTTTAGTCAACTTGTAGTCACCGGTTTGGTCATTGGCAGCGTCTACTCCCTGGGGGCCCTGGGGTTCGTGCTGATATACAAGGCCACCAGCGTAATCAACTTCGCCCAGGGCGAGTGTGTTCTCATGGGGGCGTACATTTGTCTCTGGGTGGTAGTAGATATGCAGATTCCTTTTGTATGGGCCTTTTTCATCACCATAGCCTTTTCCGTGGTTCTCGGTCTGCTGGTAGAGCGGTTGATGCTCAGGCCGCTGATCGGGGAGCCCCTTATCACCGTAATCATGGTGACCATTGGGCTGGCTACCGTGCTCAAGAGCATCGTTACCCTTTTTTGGGGAACCCAGATAAGAGTGTTTCCCCAGATCTTTCCCCAGGAACCCCTGAGATTCCAGGGTATAGTAGTCTCTGAAGTATACCTCTGGACTTTTGGGTTTGCCCTATTTTTTATGGCTGTTTTTGCTGCGTTTTTCAAGTACTCCCGGGCGGGCATTGCCATGCGTGCCACTGCAGATGACCAGCAGGTTGCGCAATCCATGGGAATTAGCGTCAAACGGATCTTCGCCATATCATGGTGTATTGCCGCGGTGGTTTCTGCCGTGGGCGGCATGCTCATAGGCAACATCAATGGTATCAACATAACTCTGGCCGATTTCGGCCTCAAAGTGTTCCCGGCGGTTATTCTTGGAGGCCTTGATAGTATTGTTGGGGCAATCATTGGTGGGCTGGCCATTGGCATACTGGAAAACCTTATGGGTGGATACCTTGATATCTACTTCGGTGGTGGGGTCAAGGAGGTGGCACCCTTTGTGGTCTTGGTGGTGATTCTGATGATCAAGCCCTACGGCCTTTTTGGGACTGTAGAAATAGAGAGAGTCTGAAAAACGCATAGAGCAAAGCGCAGAGCGCAGAGCGAAAAAGAAGGTAAACGGATAACAAATAACGAATAACTGGTCTCACCGTTTACCGGTCAACGCTTACTGTTTACCAAAGTGCTAGGCGTTACGGTCTTAACCCTAAGTGACAGACACCATGCCCACAGGTTTATTTCATAGCACCTACCAAGACGACGAGAAGATCTTCCAGACCGTCTGGCTCAAGTGTTGGCTGGGGGGACTTCTGCTGTTTCTCTTTGTAGGGCTTCCTTTTATTGCTCCTTGGTTGAGCGGAATTATTGGTTTCAGCGTGCAGCATATGGCCAACATGATTGGCATCTATATCATTGGCGCTCATGGCCTCAATCTCCTCACCGGTTACACCGGCCAGATTTCCTTAGGACATGGAGCATTTATGGGGGTCGGTGCTTACACTTCGGCTATTCTTTTTATGAAAGCAGGATGGCCGTTCTGGTTGTCACTTCCAGCCGCAGGCCTGGTAACGGCGGGAGTGGGAATGATTTTCGGAGTGCCTTCCCTGCGCTTGCGTGGGCTCTATCTGGCCATCGCCACCATGGCAGCCCAGTTTATCATAGGCTACGCTATGCGCAACTGGACTTCTCTCACCGGCGGCAGTGGTGGTCTGAACGTGGACCGCCCCAGTTTTTTTGGTTTTACCCTGGACACTGACCTGCACTACTACTACTTAATTCTGGTCCTGGCCATTGTTTCAACCGTTTTCCTGAAGAACCTCCTGCGGACCAGGACCGGCCGGGCCATGGTGGCGGTCCGCGACCGCTATCTTTCCGCTGAAATCATGGGGGTCAATCTGTTCAAATACCGACTCCTGGCCTTCGGCATCAGCTCCTTTTACGTGGGTGTGGCCGGCGGGTTGTTTGCTCACTACGTCCTGGTGGTCAGTGATGAACACTTCACCATGTGGCTTTCCATTCAATATTTGGCCATGGTGATTATCGGCGGCTTGGGCCATGTATTGGGGGGTATCTTCGGTACGATCTTTATGGTATTACTACCTGAAGTCCTTCGGATTCCAACCGAGATACTCAGTAATATCTACCCTAACATTTTTGCTATTTTTGGAACTCTGAGGGAGCTGGTATTCGGCCTGGTGATTATTCTTTTTCTCATTTTCGAACCGGATGGGCTTGCTGCCCGCTGGCACACCATCCGCGCCTACTGGAAACTGTGGCCTTTTTCCTACTAATGTGAGAGGATATTCTGCTTGGAAATTTTGCGAGAGGAGGTGAAAGATAAGGGAAGGAAAACCCTCCACGGGAGCAAAATTGGAAAAAGAGTGGCGCCATTTCAAGCTAGCCACCCAACTGACACTTTAAGATAGAGGGGGAGGGAGATAATGAAAAGGATAAAGACTTACCACTGGCTCTGCATACTGTTGCTCGTGGCTGGACTGACATTCTGGGGCTGTGCCAAGAAAGAGGCAGAAGTTATCAAGATCGGTGGCATTTTCGATATCACCGGTCCCACGTCGGCGGTGGGCAAGGACTACGCCCAGGGCGCCAAGGATGCCGAACGATACATCAACGAAAACGGCGGGATCAACGGCCGTAAGATTCAACTTATTGCCAATGACTATGCCTACAAGATTCCCGAAGCAGTCAACCTTTATAAGCAGTACAAGGATGTGGACAAAGTTTTTGTAATTCAGGGCTGGGGCACGGGTGACACCAACGCCCTCAAGGCGCAGGTGACGAAAGATGAGATCGTCTATATCTCCGCCTCCTACGATTCGGCCCTTTGTGACCCGGCGAAGACCCCCTACAATTTCTTCGTAGTAACGTCGTACTCCGACGCCATCCGGTTGGCCATGCAGTTCGTCAAAGAGCAGGCAGCCAAGAAGGTGGTCTTCACCTATCCTGACCATCCCTACGGCAAAGCGCCCATACCCGCTGGCAAGGCAATGGCAAAGGAGTTGGGACTTGCAGTAGGACCCGACGAGATTGTAGGGCTGAGGGCTATCGACGCCACAAGCCAGCTCCTCCACATGAAGGAGTTCAACCCTGACTGGGCCTGGATTGGCGGCACAACCCCGTCTGCCTCGGTCACGGTAAAAGACGCTGTCAAGTTAGGGCTCGCGACCAAGTTCATCTCCAACATCTGGGGCTTCGATGAGAACCTTCTGCAACTCCTGGGAGACGCCGGCAACGAGAGAATGTACGGGATGTCGCCGGTCGCCATGTACGGCGCTGACGTTGCGGGAATGAAGCCGATACTTGAATTTAACAAGAAGAACTCCCCCGATGCTGTCCATACGGTCCGCTACATCCAGGGCTGGACGGCCATGATGGTAATGTGGGAAGGCCTCAAGAGGGCTGACAAGGCCGGCCAACTCAACGGCCCCGGCCTGAAAGCGGCGCTAGAAACCTTGAAGGATTTTGACACGGGCGACCTTACGCCAGCCATTACCTACACGCCGACGGACCACAGACCGGCCATGTCCGCTACCATCTACAAGATGAGTCAGGGCAAGCTCGTACCGGTCAAGGAAGTGTCCATCGCCAGGGAGGACCGCTTTCTCGGTTGGTAATGATGATGAAAAGACGCAGAGCGCAGGAGGCTAGGCGCTCTGCGCCATGTGTTCCTCTTGTTGTTTTTGTTTTGCTAGCAGCGAGTGGGTGCAGCTATTTAAAGCCCCATTTGACCGCAACAGAGCTAAGTGAACGACTCCAGTACAGCCATGACCGAGCCCTGGAAGAGCTGGTGGGTATAACCATGGCACATGGCTATAGGGCGGTGAACGGCGAGGGGCAGGCGCGGCAGGTCCTGGAGCTGAACCATTCGGACCCCGGCGCTATTCATCGCCAATTCTTCGAGGTGCAGCCGAGGGATGAAGGTCTGTCCGAGGTATTCTTCCTGGAAAACAAAGGGTCAGTTGACCGAACACAGTTCAGCCGATTTCCCCGCCATTTGCGCCAAGCCATCCGGGAATTTCTGGAGGGATTACCTGAAGCAAGAAGTGAGGAGTACAGACCGCTGCTGATACGACAGGAAAAGCTGTCACGTTCGATGATCATATACGAAACGAGCAACGGAGCGCGGGCTATTGAATTCACTCAGAAGGTTGCGTCTTTAGAAAGAAGCAACCTGTACGGTCTTTTCCATCTGTCCGCAGCCCGTTTCATCTTCTTTGGCAAGAAGTCAAGAGAGCTTTTTCGCCCGGATTATCTAGAAGCAGACGATCGCCACAAACAGCTAGTGGAGAAGTTTTTGGAAACATTTCGACCGCAGTTAAGACTATGACAACCTGAACCCGTGCTTAGTGTGCCATTATTACCTATTGATAAATTTACTGATTTCAAAATTTTAGGCACTTTAGCTCACTTTAGTTCACTTTAGGCACTTATATCGAGTGTTCTTACATGGCGTTACTGAAAGTAAATAATATCGAGGTTATTTACAACGACGTCATTCTGGTGTTGAAAGGAATGTCTCTTGAAGTTAAAGAGGGACAAATTGTCTCACTCCTGGGGGCCAACGGAGCCGGCAAGACGAC
>JAUWKY010000130.1 GCA_030613915.1 Syntrophobacterales bacterium | reverse complement strand
GAGACTGTGTCGCAATTCGTCATCCCGGCCAAGTCCCGCAAAGCGGGACGCGAGCCGGGATCCAGACAACGTCCCCGCGAAGGCGGGGAACCAGACATCAAATGACGTTATTGAACTTTCACTGGATTCCGGATCTCGCCCGCCTTAGGCGGACTCGTCCGGAATGACGGGTTCGGCGAATTGTGACATAGTTTCCAAGGGGAGAAGAGATTTTTGCGGAGCTAAGTTAATAGGCGTTTTTCCAGAAAGCACATACCCCACCAGTCGCGAACAACAGGCGGGGTATATCTTATAGAGACCGAGCCGACAATCGGCTTGGATGCTAGCCCGCAGGAACCATTTCGTCAATAATGCCGACTAATCAAAAAATTGGCGGGGCCAGCGTCTCACAGTCCATATTGGACACGCTTTATCCCCGCCCCCGAAGTTGTTAGCCCTCCAGCCCGATTTTACTCGGATTCCAGAGTCACGGTTATATAAAACGTCCTGCTTCCACGTTTAACGAAGAGCAGCAAGGACTCGCCTGCTTTGGCTTTTCCGACCAGTCGCTTATACTGTTTCGTATCTTCCACAGCTTGTCGGTTTATCTCTACGATGAGATCCCCGCGTCGCAAGCCGGCCTCAGCACCAGCGCTACCCGACTCAACGTTGGTAATCAGCACACCCTTCTCGCCCCGGGGCCAGTCAAATTGCTCTGCCAGTTCCGGTGTCAAGCTCTGCACGGTAAGGCCGAGACCAGTGGTGATGGTTTTTGCTATCTCAGGAAACTCATCCGGCATTGCTCCCACTTTAACGGTCAACGTTCTGGTCTTGCCATCTCTAATGACCTTCGCCTTGACCCGTTTGTTCGGAGGAGTGTTGGCAACAACCCTTTGCAGTTCATTTGGTGAAGCAATATTTTTTCCGCCAAAACCGATGACGATATCGCCACGCTCCAGTCCGCTCTTTTCGGCGGGAGAATCTTCCATGACTTCAGCCACCAATGCACCCTCGGCTTTTTCGAGTTTGAAAGACTTGGCAATGTCCTCTGTTACCTCCTGGATACTAACTCCCAGCCAACCTCGAATGACCTTGCCCTTTTCCAATTGTGGCAACAACTCTTTGGCAATATTAATGGGTATGGCGAAGCCAATGCCCTGACCCGTGGCTACTATTGCTGTATTGATTCCTATGACCTCTCCCTTCATATTGAAAAGAGGGCCACCGCTGTTCCCAGGATTAATGGCAGCATCAGTCTGGAGGAAATCGTCATACGGTCCGGCCCCAATCACCCTGCCCTTGGCGCTCAGAATTCCCACGGTGACTGTTCGTTCCAGGCCGAATGGGTTGCCGATGGCCATGACCCATTCCCCGACCTTAACTGTATCCGAGTCCCCCAGTGGTGCCCTTCTCTTACCATCCAGAGGTTTTTCCGTTTTGATCAGAGCGAGATCTGTCTTCGGGTCCCTCCCCACCACTTCAGCTTTGTATTCTTTGCCATCATCCAGTCGGACGTTAATCTCTTCGGCATTGGCTACTACGTGGTTGTTGGTGAGGATATAGCCTTTCTTGGGATCGATTACAACGCCCGAACCCAAGCTTCGCTGTCTCCGCTCCTTGGGGATCTGTCCAAAAAAGCGCTCAAAAAAATCATCGCCAAAAAAGTCCCTAAATTGTTTATGAGGACCAAACTGTCTCGGTATGGGGCCTCTCTTGATGACTGTGGTGGTAGAAATGTTGACTACTTCATTTGAAACTTGGTCAACAAGTTCGGTAAAGGAAGTCGGTGCGTTTGGGTAGGGTTTTACCCCCTCCTCGGCCCCAACGGCTGTCTGGGCCATTGGCATAAGCAAGAATGCCAGCACTGTAATTCCTAAAATAAGGCCGCTCTCATATGGCTTAAAACGGCCGATTCTTGAGATACCCATCCTCATATCAACTCCTTTCTGAATTCGCCTAGCCTGGATTTTTTCTCCATATGGTTGACTATTAGTGTAAGCACTCACCTGCACTTAGACACTCGCACACCGGTAAAGTTCCACAATTATGGTAATCCTTGCCATCCAATGAGGATGCTTCTAATATAATGCTCTTTCCAGGTATGTAAAGTTTTGAGTAAGGAAAAACCTCGACCTCACCTCGCCAGGATGGCCCCATATGGAAATCTGGCAATTCAACGACCCTGAACCCCTTCGTCCTTTTCTTCGGGTTCTGGAAAATCATGCCCCACATCTCGTCGATAGTGCCGGTCATCTTCTCAGGGCAGATCCAGCGCCACGTCGGGCGGATCTCATTTGTTTGGCCCAGGGCTTAGTGGACAGCTCCGCAAACGTACGCCAGGCAGTAAGGATTTTGATTTTCAGCCCTCCAGTGGAGGAGGAACTTGCCCATTTTCGCCGTTTAGTCCATTGGCTTCCGGACTGGCTGCCCTCCGTTTGGTATGAACACAAATCCTTGCGACCACTGGTAGCTGAATTGATTTCAGCTACAGATAGCACCCGAAATTGCCACCCTTTAGCAGTAGTCCTGGAATACTTACTGAAACGCCGTCTCTCCTCTTGGCGACAGGAAGCTAGCCTTCTTTCTGGCTCGTTGCAGTCCTCAACTCGCAACCATCTCCTGTCCAGGTTGATCAACCGTTTGCCCTTTCCTCTTAAGCCTGGGTTAAGAAGGCGGCTTCTTGAAACAAGAGGTCTTTCGCCCGGACAGATCTGTGAGATCCTGGTCGCCGCCAGCCGGCTCTCCCCAATGGGCACCCACAGGTATTGGCGGAGGATGATATCGCTTCACGACCTAGCCAGCCCATCAATTCCGAGCCCATCCCAAAGCCGCATTGAACCATTCTGCCACAAACCTGAAAAAGATCTACGAATTCTCTCCTGGGGTCAGCGTAGCCTAGAAGAAATCTCTTTTTTGGAAAAATTAATTTCTTACCAAGCCAACGAACTTGTTCAGGTGTTTCGCCTTGCTAAGGAGGTGAGCCAACGGACCAAACGAGTGGTGTTGACCCTTCACAACGCCAGCCTCGGTGCTTCGAGCGGCTGGGGGGTTCCCTCTTTTGGTCAGCAGGTGCCTGCTGAAACTGCAGCAACTTTTTTTACCCAGGTCAACTCTTTGCGGGAAAATTTTGCCGCTAGCCTCTCTGCTCCACACCGGTCGTCTCCACGCTCCAACCTTCATTGTCCTCAACAACAAATAGACAACCTGTTCCTCCTCTGGGGGAAACGTCTGCTTCGGCCCGGACTGTTACAAAATATATGGGCCTTGCGGGTGAGTCTGATTCTCAACGACTTACCCCTCGAGGAATGCGAACCAATATTCAGTGAAGCGACGGAATTACTAGAGCATGCTGACCACCAAAGGCTGACCAGGGGAAAAGGGTTGGCCATTACTTTTGTTCCACCAACTACCGCCCGCCAGCAGGTGCACGAAACTCTGCTTTGGTATCAGAAGAAGAAGGCGGGCCACGCCCGGCTACTCAGCTTGCTCTGGGCTCTCATTGAAGCTGGTGAAGAGTGGCTTCGCAGCGAACGGCTAGAGTCTCTCGTCCTGCCGATCATTGACAAGGTATTTATCTCTTCCCAGCGTGACCAGGATTTGGCCTATCTCCCTCTTTTCGTCCAACTCGTCAGCCGTATGGACCAAGCTCCCCTGTTCTTATTGATCGACGACACTCCCAGAGCTGCACACCCGAGTCTGCAGTTGGCAATTGACCGCTGGCGTCAACAGCTCGACTTTCTTGGCCTGGGGGTTTATGCCTGCCAGGCGGACTCTGAAGAGGAGCCCCTCGAAACCATCCTAACCCGCAATTCTCGAGTCAATCTGTTTGCGCTACGTCCCCTGACTCAGGTGCACAATCCTCTGTCCCTTGACACCTTGCTCGCCAAGAGACCCCAAGACTTCCTCAGCCCTGCACAATACGATTCCTCCTGGAAGGACAACCTGCCGTTTCTTTATCATGGTACCCAGGTGGCGCCCTTCGCTGGTGCCTCGAAACGGGCTGAACAGTTCTCTCCCGCCTTGATCACCTCGGCAGGGCCAATGGCCTTTGGCATCTACTATCGCCACAGGCTTCGTCAGCTAGCTCTGGAGCGGTTGGGGTTCGCTAGAGAAAAAAGCCGAGCAGATGACAGTCACTCTTCTCTCCATCACCTTTGGCGTGAGTATGCCCAGCTGGCAAATCTGCTCTGAGGAGAGAAGTATATCCCGGATATTTCAGTTTCAGGAGATAGAGTTGGGGAGATGTGATGGAGAACGCGCCATCCTTGAGAGCCACTGTGTTCAATTAGAGATTCTGCAGCAAGAGCTGTTTACTTTCGCTATGTAGATTTGCTGCCCAGTAGCCAGCGGAATTTCCCACATCAAACCCACTGCCTTCAAGAGCCACTGCCAACAACCCTTTTTCTTTGATGATGGCTTGCACAACGGGAACATCGTCCAGCTCACCCTCGATGTGGGGCCGCAACTTCTCGATGTAGTCAAAAAAGTGAGGCAAGAATATACTGCCGCCAAAATTTTTGAGTACGCTTTCTCCTGCTGGGATGTGCAGAGGGCTGCTGTTTTTGTCAGAAAAGCGGCTAACGCTCACGATTTTTTTGCTCTCATCAGAGACGGCTTCTGTTTCAAGGATACCAACATTACCAAAACGTGAAGCCTGCTCAGTTTCCAAGCTAAGAGCTCCCAGCATATCCCGCGGTTCACGCGAAAAAAAAGGTATCATTTGTGATACCACCGGAAGACCATCTAGCAGGATGTTGTCCGGCATCACCAGTGCGAAGGGTTCGTCGCCGACAAAATCCCGGCACAGACTGACAGCGTCTGCTACTCCGAGGGGGCTCGGCTGAACAAAAAAGCTAAATTTGCAGGCTCGCAGGAGCACTCTCAGGTGGGCATCCAGCTGGGGCGCAAGGAACTCGGGCGGCTCACCCAAGAGAAACTGACGGATACTCTCTTTCGCAGGGCTAATGACAACACCGATCTGGCGAATACCGCTGGCGGCCAATCCTTCTATTGCGTGGACTATCAGAGGCTTTGCTGCCACGGTCAGGAGCTCTTTAGGAAGATCTCCAGCAATGGCCCGCACCCTTGTTCCCAAACCAGCGGCTGGGATAATGCCTTTACGAACGATCGTAGAGGACACGATAGCACTCCATCTCTATGTCACTCAGCATAATTTTGTAGGTATCCTCCCCTATCTCATCCATAGGTTCCCACTTGTCTCGGAACATAAGTTTTTCTTCGAGATACAACTGCAATTTTAGTTCGGTTTGGCTTTTTCTGAGTGGTTTGATATCAACCACTGCCATGCTTCTGTAACCACTCTCCTCCAGCCACTCGGTCTGAATGTGCAACTCATTACTCTGCCTGGTATCTAGGTAAAACTTCTTTTTTTCCAGTACTCGCTCCACCGCCTCCTTGACCACATCATGTTTCAGCCTGAAAACCTTCTTCTGCGGCCGGTTAGTAACCATTTCTTGCCTATGGGTCAGAGGTTTCGTACAGTAGGCCAAGAAGGTAGGCATGCTCAACAGGAGCAGGAACAGGAGCAGCGATCTCCCGTTGCAATCCCAACGGGTGCGCACCCAGTTACCCATGTTTGTCTTCCTTGAGTTTTGCGTTGACAAATAGTCCATGGCTAATCTACCTTTAACTTGTACTCGTAGGAAAGTAAAACGCAGAAAAAGGGACATACATGGAGTTTGCCACAGCTCGCAACCGTATGGTGGAAAGCCAGCTTGTCAGCCGCGGTATCAAGGACGCTCGGGTTCTTGAAACCATGCGCAAAGTGCCCCGCCATCGTTTTGTGGAAGAAGCGCTCGTCAGCCAGGCCTATAATGATCATCCCCTTCCCATAGGTGAGAAGCAGACCATCTCACAACCCTATATGGTGGCACTTATGACCGAAGCCCTTGAGCTGCAGGGCGACGAGAAAGTTTTGGAAATCGGAACCGGCTGTGGCTATCAGACAGCAATCCTAGCAGAACTCGCAGAGAAAATCTATTCCATTGAGCGCATTCGTCCCCTCTCAATCAAGGCCAGACGTATCCTGGACGAACTGAGTTACTTCAACGTGGTCCTCAAGGTGGGAGATGGTACCGTTGGGGCAAAGGAAGAGGCCCCTTTCAATGGTATAATTGTAACAGCAGGTTCCCCTGAGATTCCGCAGCCTCTGGTGGACCAGTTGGCTATGGGCGGTCGACTGGTCGTCCCCGTGGGCGACAAATACACTCAGTCCCTTATGAGGGTTGTCCGGACGAAGGAAGGCGTTGTAAAGACGGATCTCGGTGGTTGCCGTTTTGTCAATTTGCTGGGCCTGCATGGTTGGAAGGAGTGATGCTACATGAATCAACGCTCTCCCATCATTGGAGTCATCGGCTCGGGTCAGTGCGAGAGCAGTATTTACCAGCTTGCTGTGGAGGTTGGCGAAGAAATAGCTAAACGAGGTGCTATCTTGGTCTGTGGCGGCCTGACCGGGGTCATGGAAGCAGCTGCCAAAGGCGCTTCTTCTGCTGGCGGCCTCACTGTCGGCATTCTTCCTGGCCCTTCCACCAACAGGGCAAATTCCTTCATCAAGATACCGGTGGCCACAGATATGGGCCAGGCCCGAAACGTCATCATCGCCCATACAGCAGACGCTCTGGTGGCTGTGGCCGGCGGTGCCGGTACCCTCTCAGAGATCGGCCACGCTTTGAAAGTCGGCAAACCTGTTGTGGGCCTCCAAACCATTCCTGATCTCAAAGGGGTTGAATATCTTGATACAGCCCAAGAAGCAATTGCCCGCGTTTTTG
>JAUWKY010000176.1 GCA_030613915.1 Syntrophobacterales bacterium | reverse complement strand
GTATGACAACGAATTCGGTTACGCTAGCCGGTTGGTCGATCTGGCTGTGTATATGGGGGAGAGATTGTAACACCCAGATAGTCAGTAGTCAGTTGTCCGTTGCAGAGAAGCATAGAGCATAGGGAGGGAATTTCGAATTTCAAATTTCGAATTTCGAATTTGGAATTGCCGAAAAGACAATTGACAGAAGACGTCGATCGGGCAAAAATCAGTAACCCGGCGGCTTGAAGTCAATGGTTGGGGCTAGGTTGAAGAGCTTTCACCGGAGGCGGAGGCTCTTTTCCCTGGCCGTCGTCTCCCGGCCAGGGAAAAATCACACTCCTCTGTGTCCTCTGTGGCGCTGTGGTGCAATTTCTTAGAGAAAACTGTAGGGTGGATTAGGCAATCTAGAGGAGGGATGAGAGTATGAGCGGACGGATGCCCCTCATGGCAGGAAACTGGAAAATGCATTTTACCATAGCCGAAGCTGTGGCTCTGGCGGCAGAGCTCAAGACCGGGATCTCGCGTTTTGATGACCGCGAGGTGGTGGTGGCGCCTTCTTTTACGGCCATTGCTGCGGTGGCCTCCGCCCTGGCAGGGAGCCCCATTCGGCTTTCGGCGCAGAACTGTTACTGGGAGAACCAGGGGGCCTATACCGGAGAGATTTCGCCCCCAATGCTGCGCGATCTGGGTTGCCATTACTCCATAGTTGGACACTCAGAGCGGCGGCAGTACTTCGGCGAAACCAATGAGAGTGTAAATCGCAGGGCTCTGGCGCTGTTGGCCATCGATCTCGCGGTTATCCTGTGTATTGGTGAGACTCTGGAGGAAAAACAGGCCGGAAAGACACTGGATGTTTTGGCCGCGCAGCTCAAAGGCGGTCTCGAGGGTTTGGGAGAAGAGCAAGCTGGCCGGTTGGTCTTGGCCTACGAGCCGGTGTGGGCCATTGGTACCGGTCACACGGCCACGCCCGAGCAGGCCCAGGAGGCCCATGCTTTTCTGCGAGAGATCCTGGCAGAGCGCTTTAACAATACGGTTGCAAACGATATACGTATCCTGTATGGTGGCAGCGTCAAACCGGAGAACGTGGATGAATTGATGGCGCAGCCTGATATAGACGGCGCTCTGGTAGGGGGAGCAAGTCTGAAGGGTGCTTCTTTTATCAGGATTGTAGATTTTGAAGGATAAATAGACTATATATTTAAAGTTAAACCATAAATAGAGGGAAGTTTTAGCCCAATGCAGACAGCACTTATTGTATTACATCTCGGCATTTGTATTGCCCTGATCATGATTGTACTACTGCAGACAGGCAAAGGATCGGAGATCGGGGCGGTTTTTGGTAGTTCTTCACAGACACTGTTCGGCTCTACTGGCGGCAGTACCTTTTTTGGTAAACTGACCGCAGGTGTCGCAATTGTTTTCATGATTACCTCGCTTGTTCTGGCTAGCCGGTCCGGCAGGGTTACCAAAGAGTCGGTAATGGAGGGGGTCAAGCCTGCGGTCACGGCACCGGCCACGACTGAAGGTGTGACGCCAATCGAACCTGTCGAAGCTGAGAAGAACACGCAAGCCGAACCATCGGCGGAGGTACCGACGCCGGAGAAACAGCAGACCACTCCAGTTGCTGGTGAAGAGAAGACAGAGTAAGCCACAACCTTGCCGAAGTGGTGGAAACTGGTAGACACGCCATCTTGAGGGGGTGGTGGGGAGACCCGTGCCGGTTCGAGTCCGGCCTTCGGGCCCAAAGAGAAAACACGCCATCGTAAGGTGGCTTTTTTATTTAGTCCTCTTACAGATATGCTAATCCTTTTAGCTTGACACACAAAGGTTGTTCTCCTAATATTCCATCGAACCTCAAACTACTCCATGTTTCAACCCTAATGTTACAAACCTACTCCGTGGAAGAACGCGTCAGAGTGTGACAGAAGTGGCCGCGCGCAGGCTCGGAGAGGATGAAGCGTACTTCACCGTACGTGAGATCCTGGCCGCGGCGAGCACGGTCGCAGATGGCGCACTATCACGCGAGCGCAGCGGTTTTTACCGGTATGGGTTTGCAACATTAGGGTTAACCTCCCTCAGCCAGAAATCGCAGCTCGTAATAAGAGGAGACTACTATGCCAAGGCGGGATGACATCAAGAAAGTGATGATTATCGGGTCCGGTCCTATTGTCATCGGCCAGGCTTGTGAATTTGACTATTCCGGCACCCAGGCCTGCAAAGCGCTGAGCCAACTGGGTTATGAAATTGTGCTGGTGAATTCTAACCCCGCGACCATCATGACCGATCCAGGTATGGCGAACGTTACCTATATCGAGCCGCTCAATTTCGAGAGAATGAAAGAAATAATAAAGAAGGAACGCCCTGATGCTCTGTTGCCCAACCTAGGTGGCCAGTCTGGACTGAATCTGTCTTCGGAACTGGCGCGGGCAGGGGTGCTTGAAGAATACGGTGTCAAGGTTATCGGGGTTCAGGTGGATGCCATCGAGCGTGGTGAGGATAGAATTGCCTTCAAGGATACCATGAATAAACTTGGCCTCGAATTGCCAAACAGCGCCCCAGCTTTCACTGTGGAAGAGGCTGAGAGAATTGCTGATGATCTTGGTTATCCGGTGGTTCTGCGACCCGCTTATACCATGGGTGGCTGGGGGAGCGGCCTTGTATACAACGTCGAGGAATTGCGCACCGTTGTCAGCCGAGGCCTGGCGGCTAGTCTCGTGGGCCAGGTGCTGGTGGAGGAGTCGGTTCTGGGCTGGGAGGAGCTGGAGCTTGAAGTGGTGCGCGATGCCAAGAACCAGATGATTACCGTCTGCTTTATCGAAAATGTTGATGCCATGGGAGTACATACCGGGGATTCATTTTGCACCGCTCCCATGCTCACCATCGATCCTCAACTGCAAGGGCGGCTACAAAAATATTCCTATGACATTGTCGAGGCCATCAAGGTAATTGGCGGCACCAACATTCAGTTTGCCCATGATCCCAAGACCGGCAGGGTGGTGGTGATCGAGATTAATCCGAGAACTTCACGTTCTTCCGCCCTAGCGTCCAAGGCCACCGGGTTCCCAATTGCTCTCATCTCTTCCATGTTGGCGGGCGGAATGACCATGGATGAGATCCCCTACTGGAGAGATGGAACCCTTGAGAAGTACACCCCGTCCGGTGATTACGTTGTGGTGAAGTTTGCCCGCTGGGCCTTCGAGAAGTTCGAGGGAGCCGAGGATAAACTCGGCACCCAGATGCGCGCTGTGGGCGAGGTGATGAGTATTGGTAAGAATTACAAAGAATCATTCCAGAAGTCCATCCGTTCTCTGGAGAACGGCCGATATGGACTTGGTTTTGCCAAAGATTTCCATGAGCGGTCCCTGGCTGAATTGATGGAACTACTGGCTGAGCCCTCGAGCGAGCGGCAATTTGTTATGTACGAAGCGTTGCGCAAGGGTGCAACTATAGATGATCTCTATGCGAAGACGCACATCAAGCCCTGGTTCATCGAACAGATGAAGGAACTTGTTGACCTAGAAGAGCAGATTCTCCAGTACAAGGGTGAGGAATTGCCTGAGCAGCTGCTGGTGCAAGCGAAGAAAGACGGATTCTCGGATCGCTACCTGGGACAAATTCTAGAGGTTCCCGAAACTGAGATTAGGCTGCGGCGCACCACCTTGGGAGTGGTGCAAGGCTGGGAGCCTGTGCCTGTAAGCGGGGTGGAGGATGCGGCCTACTATTTCTCCACTTATAACGCTCCCGACAAGGTTGGACGGAGCGAAAAGCCCAAGGTCATGGTTCTGGGAGGGGGTCCAAACCGTATCGGTCAGGGCATTGAGTTCGACTACTGCTGCGTCCACGCCGCCTTTGCCCTGCGGGATGAGGGCTATGAATCCATCATGGTCAACTGTAATCCAGAGACGGTTTCTACCGATTACGACACCTCAGATAAGCTCTATTTTGAACCTCTCACAGTCGAAGATGTGTTGAGTATCTACGAGAAGGAAAAGCCGGAAGGCATTATCGTACAATTTGGCGGTCAGACCCCGCTCAACATAGCCGATGAACTGGCCCAGGCGGGGGTACGGATCATCGGTACCACCCCGGAGACCATTGACCTGGCTGAGGACCGGGATCGTTTTCGTCAGATGATGCGCAAGCTGTCCATTCCGCAGCCAGCGTCTGGAATGGCCAGCACCCTGGAGGAGGCCCTACAGGTTGCGGAGGAAATCGGTTATCCGCTGATGGTGCGGCCATCATACGTATTGGGCGGACGGGCTATGCAGGTGGTCCACGATGAGGAGATGCTCAAGCATTATGTTTCTGTGGCAGTGGATGTTACACCTGAGCGCCCCATTCTGATCGACAAGTTTCTGGAAAATGCCATTGAGGCCGAAGCGGACGCCATTGCCGACGGCACCGAAGCCTTTGTTCCGGCAGTTATGGAACACATAGAACTGGCCGGCATCCATTCCGGCGACTCAGCCTGTGTAATCCCACCCATCAGCATCCCCGCCAAGCACCTAGAAACCATCTACGAATATACCAGAAGGATTGCGGTGGAGCTCAAAGTGGTAGGCCTGATGAACATCCAGTATGCCATAGCCAATGACACCGTTTACATTCTTGAGGCCAACCCTCGTGCCTCGAGAACCGTACCCCTGGTATCAAAAGTTTGCAGCATCTCGATGGTTCGAATTGCCACCCAGGTCATGGTAGGGAAAAGGCTTGCCGACCTTGACCTCAAGCGCCAGTCAATTCCGCACTTTGGTGTCAAAGAGGCGGTTTTCCCCTTTAACATGTTTCCCGAGGTTGACCCACTTCTGGGGCCGGAGATGAGATCAACCGGGGAGGTTCTCGGCATGGCCGACTCTTTCGGTCTCGCTTTTTACAAGGCCCAAGAGGGTGCCCAGCAACTTTTACCTTCGGAGGGAAGCGTTCTGATCTCTGTATCTGAAAAAGATCGACCGGCTGTATTAGAGGTTGCCCGGGAGTTTGACAATCTAGGCTTCAAGATCAAATCTACCATAGGAACCCACACATTTCTGTCGGAGCACGATATCCAATCTGAGCTCATTTTAAAGATGCATGAGGGGCGACCCAACATAGTGGATGGGATAAAGAACAAGGAGATTCAGCTGGTAATCAACACCCCCAGCGGCAAGCTGAGCAAATACGATGATTCCTACATCCGGAAGGCAGCTATTAAATACAAGGTGCCGCATATCACCACGCTCGCTGCTGCCCTTGCCGCGGCTAGGGGGATTGCCGCCTACCGCCAAGGAAAGGATTCAGTGAGATCCCTGCAGGAATATCATGCGGGCATCAGCTAGCCTGGCCCAAAGCAGGTTGACCAGCATTTCGCATAGTAACATCACGGCCGCCACGTCTATCCGGCTGCAACTTCTAACAACCCGGATATTTCATGAATTGCTGTCGCGAGACCACGAAGATGGGCGTGCCACCTGGCAACCGCAGGGTGTTGGTTCCGAGGCGTACCTGAACGGTACGTCGCAGGGGCCGACACCCGAGGACGTCAGGAAGGACGGCCATATCCGTGGTCGCAGCAAGTGATTCGT
>JAUWKY010000056.1 GCA_030613915.1 Syntrophobacterales bacterium | reverse complement strand
AGGGCGTCGCGCACATGCACATTCCAGCTCTTGCCAAAGATGGTAATCACCTCGGTTTTTGCTTTGAGCAGCGCGGCCAGGTTGCGGTCCTTATCCGCTGAGGCGCGAGGATTGTGGGTACTGCCGAAGGCTGCGACTTTCGAATGTTTCAGCTCGTAGTTCTTGATTTCCTTGAAATAGGCCACATCCTTCGGATTTGATCCCGGCCAGCCGCCTTCGATGTAATGTATGCCCAGCTCGTCAAGCTTCTTGGAAGTGCGAATCTTATCTTCCAGGGAAAGGTTGAAGTCCTCGGCTTGAGTCCCATCTCTCAAGGTAGTGTCATATATTTCTATCTTCCGCATTGGTCTTTCCTATCTCTTTGTTGGTGCAATTTATCCATCGTTCCTTACTGATAAACAATCAACCCCCGGCCTACTCCGGGATCTCATGCTGCAGTGGCTTGTCCAGCTCAAAAACATCGTGGAGAATCTGTACCGCTTTGGCCGTGTGACTGTCGTCTATCACGCAGGAAACCTTGATTTCCGAGGTACTGATCATATGAATATTGATACCCTCGTTGCCCAGCGCTTGAAACATCTTGGCAGCGACCCCGGCATGGTGACGCATGCCCACCCCGATGACAGATATCTTGGCAATATTCTCGTCGCTGGAAATATCCAAATCTGTCCACTCTTTTTTCATCCCCTCCAGGACACGAATAGCGGCCTGACGATCCAGTCGGAGAACGGTGAAGCTCAGGTTGGCCAGGCTCGTGTCGTCGGTGCTGCCCTGAATGATTATATCTACCACGATGCCTTCTTGGGCAATTTCGGTGAATATCCGGGCGGCAACACCGGGTACATCAGGTAGTCCTGCCAGCGTGATGCGGGCGTCACCCTTGCTGTAAGCGACGCCAGAAACCATCACTTGTTCCATGGACTTCTCCTCCTTAACCACCATAGTACCAGACTCATCCACAAAAGAAGAGCGCACATGGACAGGTACATTGAATTTCTTGGCAAATTCCACCGAGCGAATGTGCAACACCTTGGCCCCCATGCTGGCCATTTCCAACATCTCATCGTAAGAAATGCGCTGCAACTTCCTCGCCTTATGGTAGATGTTGGGATCAGTGGTGTACACTCCGGCCACATCAGTGTAGATCTCGCAAACATCAGCAGCAAGGGCAGCAGCCACGGCAACGGCCGTGGTGTCTGAGCCTCCCCTGCCAAGAGTGGTAATGTTACCCCTTCCATCAAGACCCTGGAATCCAGCGATAACCGGGATACAACCTTTGTAGATATTATGCCAGATCGGTTCAGTGCGAATTTCACTTATGCGCGCCCGACCATAAGCGTGGTCCGTGTATATTCGCGCCTGATGGCCCAGCATAGACTGGGCCTCGTGCCCCATATGCTTCACGGCAATACTGAAAAGGGATATGGTGACTTGCTCACCCGTAGCAAGCAGCACGTCCTGTTCCCGGGGGTCCGGTTGCTCAGCCACCTCTTGGGCTAAATGAATGAGCCTGTCGGTTTCTCCGGCCATGGCAGAAAGCACCACCACCACGTCATGACCGGCATTGCGGGTTGCGATGACACGCTCAGCCACCTCCTTGATTCTCACAGTGTTGGCCACCGAGGTCCCGCCGTATTTTTGAACAATCAGCGCCATTGCGCCAGCTCCCCCTCAAGACCGCGGCAGAGCCTTGCCGCCATAGCCTGTGCGGATCCAGGAGATTCCCTCTATAAAATGTTTAGGATGACCGATACGCAGGCAAGTGTCAATGGGAAAATAGGGATTGGAGATTGGAGATTAGAAATTTCAGATTTAGGATTTCTCGTCGGCGCTTTCATATGAAACGACGAGTGTGGCCAGGCGCTGTTTCGCATTCGCCCCGAACGCATGGAAGATAAGGCTTCGACTGGTTTCATCACTAAATGCCAGGTGAACTTCCAACCGCTCGCCCGGCAGATTCTCACCTAAACGCTCAGCCCATTCAATTGCCACTGTCCCCTGTCCGTAAAGGATCTCTTCGAGCCCGAGCTCAGAGAACTCCGCAGCGCTGTCAACTCTGTACAAATCCAGATGATAGAAGGGTATTCTTCCGGGATACTCGTTTATGATGGCAAAGGTTGGGCTGGTAATGTAGAAGCTCTCAGGCACCTCTAATCCCCGGGCCAGTCCTTGAGAGAAAAGAGTCTTGCCGCTGCCCAGTTCCCCCACCAAGGCAATCACATCACCTGGCTGGAGTAACCGGCCTAGTCGCTCGGCAAGTGATTCGGTTTCTCCTGGGGTTGATGTCAGGGTAGTCCAGGTTTGGTAAGGTATGTCATCTGCCATCGACTCTGGTCGGCTAAAAGTCCAAACTAGGCACTGCAGACATTATTCACATCGCAGACTATAGGTATAAAACAACATTTTAGGCATTTTTCCTTACTTGCTGTTCAGTTCAGCCAGCGACTTCAGCACTACAGGTATTTCCGGCAGCAGATCTGTGGCCAGCATACCCTGCTCACCCCAGCGCCTAGCCAAGCGGTCAGCTGCCTTGCCGTGGCAGTAGACTCCCATGCAGGCGGCGTCAAAGGGTGAAAGCCCCTGCGCCACAAAGCCGGCAATCAAGCCGG
The DNA here is from genome assembly GCA_030613915.1 of Syntrophobacterales bacterium. GTDB lineage: Bacteria > Desulfobacterota > Syntrophobacteria > BM002 > BM002 > BM002. Next base: position 6,667 of record JAUWKY010000056.1, on the reverse strand, counting down.
TGAGCACATCACCGGTGCCACCGCTGGCAAGTCCAGAATTGCCGGTACTGTTTATCGCCAACCGCCCTTCCGGACTGCTGATAAGTGTGCGCGCCCCTTTGAGTACGAGAGTTACACCATATTCCTGGCTAAAGGATTGGGCCAGAGCAAGTCGCTCATTTTGCACCTCGGCAGCGCTGCGTTTCAACAACCGGCCCATCTCCCCTGGATGTGGTGTCAGGATCACCGCTGCCCTGGCCTTGGCAAGAACATCCAAATTATCCACCAGTCCATTAATTCCGTCGGCATCGAGCACTATCGGACAGGGGCTGCTTTCCACCAGCTTCAGTACCACTTGGACGGTCTCTTCATGGACAGAGATTCCCGGCCCGAGAGCCAGGGCTTGCTTGTCCTCGAGTAGTATCTGCAGCCTCGGCAAAGCTGCAGATGCCACGGTTTGATCAGCAGTTTCGGCCAGGGGCTCAGTCATAACTTCTGTGAGCTTAGCCTCCATAAGCCCATGCAAAGAGGTCGGCACCGCCAGGGTTACCAAGCCGGCACCGGCCCGCGCCGCGCCCAGGCCAGCCATGGCGCCGGCGCCGGTCTTTCCCACCGAGCCGCCCACCACCAGAACGTGACCGAATGAACCTTTGTGACTGGCGGTAGATCTAGGATGGATCATACCAGCAAGCTCTCCTGCTTCCAGCCAAATCCGGGGCGGATCCGGAGTTTCCGTAACACTTCTCGGCAGACCGATGTCAACCACCTCCAGGTGACCCACAGAGGTGCAGCCCGGTGTAACTAACTGACCTACTTTGGGTAATCCAAAGGTGGCGGTCACAGTGGCCTGAATGCAGGTACCCAGTGGGAGACCGCTGGTGGCACTCAGCCCCGAAGGCAAGTCTACCGCTAACACCGGCCGTCCAAGCTGGTTAACCATATCTATGACTTCTTGATAGAAGCCTCGCACCGGGGCCTTGAGTCCTGTCCCCAGGATAGCGTCCACCAGCAGGTCGGCTTCCATCAATTCCTCTTTCAATGCGGTTAGGGAACCACTGTCAGTGTACTCCTCTATAGGGACACCCAGCTTCTCAATAATCTCCAGATTGATCTTGGCGTCCCCCTGGTAGTTCTCCCTCTTCTTCAGACAGTATACGGAAACCTCTACCCTCTGTTGCCAGAGGTGGCGGGAGATCACAAAGCCATCACCGCCGTTGTTGCCCCCACCAGCAAGCACTGCTACCCTTTTCCCTCCCAGTTCGGGGAAATAGTTATACATGACCTCTGTGGCACCACGCCCGGCATTCTCCATGAGGACAATACCGGGGATACCCACCACTTCAATGGCGGTACGGTCCATCTCGGCCATTTCTTCGGCTGTCACCGCGCGCATTATCGCTATCCTTCTAGCACCACTACCGCAAGAGCGGATTCGCGTTCATCCGAGAGGCTCAACCAGGTTCTGCTGGCTTCCATAGCCTCTAGCAACCGCTGGGCCTGATTGTGCAACAGCAAGTCAGGCTTACCAAGATGATCATGCACAACTTCGATGTCGCGCCAGCGTAGACCCTTACGCATTCCCAAACCCAGAGCCTTGGCAAAAGCTTCTTTGGCCGCGAACCGCAATGCCAAGCATTGTGCCGGCCGGGCTCGTTGCTGGCAACGTTCGATTTCAGCTGGAGTAAAAATACGCTTCAAGAAACGATCGCCCCAGCGTTCCACCGCCTGCTCTATGCGGTCCACCTTAACTATATCAACTCCTATCCCTCGAATCATGGGCCTGTTCGCCGCCACGTGGCTCCCCAGGTGATCAAACCCACCATCTCCCGGACAGCTCGCTCAAAACCAACCAGCACTGCCCGGGCTACTATTGCATGCCCGACATTGAATCCTTCTATTTCTGCAACATCCGCCAGCCAGACAATGTTGCGGTAGTTCAAGCCGTGGCCAGCATTTACTCCTAGGCCAACCTTGTGGGCCAACTTCACCGCGTTTTGAATCCGGTCGAATTCTTCCTGTCTTTGGCTTATCGTTAGTGCTTCGCAGAAAGGGCCCGTATGAACCTGAATGTAATCGGTCTCCACCCACTGGGCTGCCTTTACCTGATCCAGATCCGCGTTGATGAGAAGACTCACCATGATGTCAGCATCCTTGAACAGCCGGATGTACTTTTTCAGATTTTCTCTGCTCAGCTGAACCTCTAAACCGCCTTCGGTGATGCGTTCTTCCCGTCTTTCCGGTACTAGTGTGACCATGTCTGGTTTAACGCTCAGGGCGATCTTGAGCGTTTCCTGGGTTGCAGCCATTGCCAGGTTCAACTTGGTCTTCACCGTCTGTCTCAGCAGGTTCAGATCGCGTTCCTGGATGTGACGCCTGTCCTCACGCAGATGGATGACAATTCCCTGGGCTCCAGCAAGCTCTGCCAGAGCCGCAGCGGTGACTGGGTCCGGTTCCTCGGTTCGGCGCGCTTGTCTCAAAGTAGCCACATGATCCACATTCACTGCCAGCTTCGCCACGCTAACACCTCCAATCAATGCGTCCGTCGTCCGTTGTCCGTTGTATCACCGATTCAATTAATTAATTTCTCAAAATTGACTATTTGCTACCCGGATTCTCCCGAGACAAACTTGGGTATGAATTTTCCCGGTTCCCGGCTCCAAATAGTCTAATCCTGCTCAGTGTCAGCAGCCAGAGGCTCACAATGCTAAATAGTCGGAATGTTCGAAGGGAGTATAACTATATGAATAGCTGTCGTTACGATTAAATCTATGACAGCCAGCCACGGACAACTGACTACAAACAACTGACGGTTCTAATCGAGTTGTGCCAACAGTTCAGTGCTTCGCTGTTCCATCTCTAGAGCCGCGTCCTCGCCCTTTTCGTGATCAAACCCAATCAGGTGCAAAATCCCATGAACGAGAAGACGGGAAATCGTACTGTCGAGTGAAAGGCCCTCCTCTTCTGCCTCCCGTTGGGCTGTGGGAAGGGAAATGATAACGTCACCGAGGAGTTGTGGGGAAATATCGCCAAATTCCCCATCACGCATGGCAAAGGCCAGAACATTCGTGGCCCCTTGGCGTCCTCGATATTTCCAGTTGAGCGAACTCATCCGTTCATCGTCCACGAGCACGATACTGAGTTCGCTCTCAGAAGATGCCAAGGCGCTTAAGATCTTCCTCGCCTTCGTCTCTATCTTCTCGAGATCCGTTTCGATCTCGCTTTGCTGGTCGGTGACCTGGATCTCCATCGGCGCGTACTTTTCCTTCTGAACCTTTGGAGGCAGGCTCAGGGTATTCAATCCGCTGATGAGATATTCCCATGATGATCTGAATGAAGCTTTTGGCGATCTGATGCAAATCTTTGAGGGTCAGCTCGCATTCGTCCAGCTGGCCGTCCGAAAAAATCTTATTAATAATTTTCTGAACAAGTCCTTGGATCCGGGCAGCCGTGGGATCAGTCAGGGTGCGGGAAGCCGCCTCCACGGCATCTGCCAGTAGCACCAGACCGGCCTCCTTCGTTTGCGGTTTCGGCCCAGGGTAACGATAGTCTTCTACCGACACTTGTGGCACATCTCCCCCTTTGCTGTTTTTTTGCTTTTCTTGGAGGTCAACCGCTTTCTGATAGAAGTAGGAGATGAGACTGGTGCCGTGGTGCTGCTGTATGATGTCCTGGATACCCTGACCCAAGCGATACTTCTTGGCCAGTTCAACGCCGTCCTTAACGTGTGAAATGAGAATGAGACTGCTCATCGACGGAGCCAATCGTTCGTGCCTGTTTTCCCCACCAGCCTGATTCTCTACAAAGTACTGGGGCTTGTTGATCTTGCCGGTGTCGTGGTAGTAGGACGCCACCCTGGCAAGCAATGAATTGGCCTCTATGGATTTTGCCGCCGCCTCCACCATGTTGCCCACAACTATACTGTGGTGATAGGTTCCGGGGACCTGTAGCATAAGTTCTCGGAGCAAAGGCTGATCCATACTCGCCAGTTCGAGCAGTTTGACGTCGGTGGTGTAGCCGAATGCCATCTCAGCCAGAGGACACAATCCGGTGGTGACCACGCCGCTAAGCAGTCCGCCGACGATACCAAGAATCAAGGCCACCCCGGTCTGTGTAGTAAATACCTTTTGGTAGGCGATGGTAACAAACAGGATTACCACGGCGTTCGTAAGTCCCACAGTCAGTCCAGCCCGCAAGGGTGTGCTCCGATCCCTGCAGACTACCACTCCCTGGACACCCACCAGGGAGCCTATCAGGTAGTAAAATAAGAGGTTCATCTGATGGTCCAGGACCAGCGCAGCCAACAAGGCGAGGAAGAAGGCGAATATAATGGCAATTATCGGCCCGAAAAAGATGGTTACCAGCATTGCCCCAGCGGCCATGGGCAGCATGTAAAAAATGGCCGCCTGGCTAATAAAAGAAAAAGCACTGTGGATTGCGTCGGCCACACCTACGGAAAGTTTGGTCAACACCAGCAGAATAATGAGAACCAGTGCCAGAAAGAGCAGATCTTTGATCTCAGTTGAAAACCGACGGATGTATTTCCCAGCAAGGTGCACAGCAAGCCAGATAAGCAACCCACCGAGCAAGGCGGTACCGAGCATCGTGAAAATCACCCCGCGCCCCAACTTGCCCTGGACCTGCATCTGCAGCTTGAGCACCTGCTCCGCACCCAGCCTTTGGCCCTCACGGACAATCATCTCGCCCTTCTTGACCTGAAAAAAGACCGACTTTACCGCCTCAACAGCCTTTTGTCTACGCAGTTCAGTCTCATTGCGGTTGAAGGTGATGTTTGGTGGCAGGAGCCCTTGGGCCAGATGTACCATGGAGGTGCGCACCCTGCGATTTTCTTCGTCCAATATAGCGCTCGCTCGCAGCCTCATCTGCCGCCTGGCAGCTTCGACACTGAGATAACTGAGGACATCCATGGCCCGATGTTCGGCCCCGCCCTGAACGCTTCTGAGGACTACTCCATTTTGCATCTGGCTGAGCAACAATGATTTGTTACCCACGACACCGCCGGCAAGAACGTTTTCTGCCAGTTCTATTACCGCGTCCTCAAAACGCGGATCAAATTCCGCTTTGACCAGGATGGCATAATCAGTATCGGAGATGGTTATCCCGAGCTTTGCCTCAAAATCCTTCTCTTGCTCTAGAGCCTTCTCTTTAGCAGACTTATGGATAGCGCGACTACTTTCTGCGCTCGCCCCCTTTTCTACGCCACTGCCTTCTACTGGCTGGTGAAATATGGCGCGCATCATGGTGAAAGCAGCATCCAGCCGCTCACCAAGATGCTGGACCGTCTCTTCATCCAGATCATAGATAGCCAGAGATGTGCGCCCGGCATCCTCGCGTTTTTTTTGGGTGGCTGTTTCATCGGTCACCAGGAAGTCGTGGGCTGCCTTAATATCGTGATCCGCCACATCTCCAACCTGGTAGTTTGCTGGAAGGACAATGTAATGAGGGGTGACCAGGATGCCTAGTATGAGGCTAAAGCAGACAAGAAGAAGGACTTGCTGCCACAGGGGCGACTTCACTTGGTCATCAGGTTGGATGCCATCACGGCGCTCACGTGCTGCTGACCGTCTCGCGCTGTCAGTGCTCTGCTGCCGCTTCTTTTTTAATAGCTCCATAGCCTATCTGGCCCCTGCAAGTCTTCGGTCACATGGCTTCGTCTAAAATCTCACCAGGGTTTCAACCGGGATACATTCGGCCTGGTTGATAGCCCTGGGTAGACTGAAACGCGATCCGTCTCACCTTGGTGACCCACAACGTTAATACCGGGCAAGCAAATTGCGCGCCATTTCCACGTTACAATATATCAAACCTTACGCTGTGTACGTATCCACCTTTCTATGTACTCAGCTTCACTTCTTTCTTTCAGCTCGTTCATATGCCTTGATGATATCTTGCACCAACCGGTGACGAATGACATCTTTATCAGTAAAGTAGACGAATTTCAATCCTTCGACGTCCGTCAGTATCTCCACGGTCTCAATGAGCCCAGAGCGTGTGCCGTTGGGCAGATCAATCTGAGTAATGTCGCCTGTTATCACCGCTTTAGAGCTTATCCCCAGTCGGGTTAGAAACATCTTCATCTGCTCCGGAGTTGTATTTTGGGCTTCATCGAGAATGACGAAACAATCATTGAGCGTACGGCCCCTCATGAAGGCTAAAGGTGCGACCTCAATGACGCCTCGTTGCAGTAACGTGCTCGTCTGCTCGAAGTCAATCATGTCGTGGAGGGCATCGTAGAGTGGCCGCACGTAGGGGTTTACCTTCTCCACCAGGTCTCCAGGAAGAAAGCCCAACTTCTCGCCCGCTTCAACCGCCGGCCGCACGAGGATGACACGGTTGATTTCACCGGCGTTGAGGGCCGCAACAGCAGTTGCCATAGCAAGGTAAGTCTTCCCCGTCCCTGCTGGACCTATGCCAAAGACAATATCGTAGGTGCGGATGGCGTCAATGTATTCTTTCTGCGCCAGAGATTTAGGGGTGATAACCCTCTTCTTGGAGGTGACGTATACTGAATCTAGGAAGATATCGCGGAGACGAGCCTTAAAATTTCCACTGAGGATCTGAATGGCGTGGTTGACATCACTAGGGTAGAGAGGATAGCCCTCGCTGAGCAGTCCGTACAGCTCCTCAAGGACGCGTTGAGCCAGCTTTACTTCCGACTCTTCCCCAATCA